>JANOPZ010000013.1:0-28455 GCA_031422195.1 Limoniibacter sp.
TCAAACACCAAAGCCACATTATGCTGGTAAGCCCATGGCAAAATGCCGTCCTTAAACTCCGTCACTTGCTTGCCGTCGCGCACCACGATGGCGTCTTTACCGACGAGATCGATGCGCGATACATGGCTGTCAAGGTTGATACGCACGCATGGCCAGTTCAGCCGCGCGGCAACCTGTTCAATATGGGTGGATTTGCCTGTGCCGTGATAGCCGGACACCATCACGCGGCGGTTATGAGAAAAACCTGCCAAGATGGCCATCGTTGTCAGCGGGTCAAACAGGTAATCGGCGTCAATTTCCGGCACTTGGCCTTCGCGCACCGAATAGGCAGGCACCATCATATCAGATGCAAAGCCAAAAGTTTTGCCAACGTTGATTTTGGTATCGGGCAAAAGGGATAGTTCGCGGCTCATTTGGTTCATCGGTTTAATACCCGTGTTTCATCAATCATTATATTTAAGTTCGTTTAGCTCTAGCTATTTGCAGCGCAGCGCGAAAGGGATGAAATAGCGCAGTGACAACCAAAGTGCCGCGGGCCTTTGACACACTTTCAATCGCAGTGACCCTCAATCGCAATGAGCTTCAATCGCAATGACCGGCCTTCTTTAGCAAACGATACGCTTTGATCACTTCGGCCAACCGCTCTTCCGAACCGCGCACGCCGCCATTGGAATCCGGATGGTGCTGTTTAACCAGTTCGGTGTAGCGCGCGCGAATAGCTTCGCCTGCAGTATTATCTTTAAGCCCAAGCGTTTTTAACGCTTGGCTTTCAAGCGGTTTCATCGCCCGCGCACGGGGCGCAGAAGCGGTGCCAAAAGCGGTTTCGCCCACGCGCTTGTAATAGCCTGCGCGCCCCGAACGGATTGTGGTCGGGTTGACAGAGGCGTTAACCGACCCGCTTGTGCCCATTTTCCATGTCGGCCTGTCGCCAGTCATGGCAGAGCGCTGCATCGAGGCTATCTCGGTATCTTCAAGGCCGGAGAAATAATTATAGGTCTTATTATACTCGCGCACATGCTCGGTGCAAAACATAAAAAACTCGTTTTCACGATTGCGGCCCGCAGGCGCACGATGCTGGGCGGGTTTTTGGCAGCCATCCCATTGGCAAACGCCAGCCGCCTTTGGCGCAGCCGAAGGGGGAGCCTTTGCTGCAGCGCCGCGTGGCTTAATGCGGATTTTATCAAATAGTTTGGATTCGGTGGCCATGACGGCTATCTACGGTTGAAGCCCTTAGCTGACAAGGGCATTATCAAAATGGCGTGCAAAAGCCGCATGTATTGTTAGGATTACCAATGACCATTTCGGCCTCAATCACCCAAAAGCTAACCTTAGCGTTTAACCCAGCCCACCTTGAGGTTATCAATGAAAGCCATATGCATGCCGGCCATCAAGAAAAATTTGATGGCGCTGGCGAAACCCATTTCCGTATCCGCATTGTCACAGACGCGTTTACAGGCAAAAGCCGCATCGAACGCCATCGCGCCATTACCGGGCTATTGACCGAAGAATTATCGGGTGAACTGCACGCGCTTGCCATTGAGGCGAGCGCGCCGGGCGAACCCGTGCGCCGCGCGATGTGAACGCCGCTTACCCTTCAACCCCTACTGCCAATCAAATGGGCATACCAATGGCCGCTGGCTTTAACCGTGCGCACCTGCGTCGAATAATTGACATGCACAATGCCAAAACGAGCCCCATAGCCTTCGGCCCATTCAAAATTATCCATCAACGACCACAGGAAATAGCCGCGGATATCGATGCCGCTTTCCACCATATTGGCGATTTGTTCAATGTGGGTTTCAAGATAACCGAGCCGCATGGTGTCGTGCACTTGGCCATCGCGAATATCAGTGTTGTCGCAAGCGCCGTTTTCGGTGATGTAGATCGGCGGCAACGTGTAGCGTTTTTGCAGCTCAGTAACACAATGGGTGAAGGCCTCGGGCACAATATCCCAGCCAAGATCGGTCTTGGCAACATCTGTGCGCCGCGCCGCGCGGGCGCGGGGCCAATGCTGACTTTTTCCATTTAGATTTGGCGCATCATAAACATATTCCGGCGTGTAGTAATTAACGCCGGTAAAATCACCAGGCTGATGAATATCAGCCATATCGCCTTGCCAATCAGGCGGCAGCAAATGGCCAAGTTCGTCGGTCAATTCTTGCGGGTATTCGCCTGCATAAACCGGGCCATAAAACGCCCCATTGTTGAACAAAAATGCGCGCTCCGCCGCCTCTTCGTCGCGTGAAGTCGCTTCACCTGCATAGATCGATTGCGGGTTGAGAACGAGGCCAGCCGGGACATTTGAATTGACAGATTTGATCGCTTGCATCGCCAGCCCGTGTGCAAGGTTTACATGGTGCACAGCGTGCATGGCAGCTTTTAGATCGGTGAGGCCGGGAGCATGAATGCCATAAAGATGGCTCAAATAACAAATGCACCATGGCTCATTGAGTGTGCAAATCGCCGCCAGCCGGTCACCGAAATTTTGAGTGAGAATTTCGGCATAATCAGCAAAGGCTTTGGGCGTGTCGCGGTTGCGCCAGCCTCCTAAGAGAGCATTTTTATCTTCAAGGGCCTGCGGCAAATCCCAATGATAAAATGTTGCGAAGGGTTTGATACCGCGCGCGAGCAAGCCGTCAATCATGCGGTCATAAAACGATAGGCCCGCTATCAGCGCTTTGCCTTTGCCGTTTGGCTGGATGCGCGGCCAAGCGATGGAAAACCGGTAGGCCTGCACGCCCAGGCTTTTGAGGAGATCAAGGTCCGTTTCAAGGCGGTTATAATGATCGCAGGCGATTGCGCCGGTATCACCGTTTTTTACTTTGCCGGGAGTCGCAGAAAATGTGTCCCAAATTGAAGGGCCGCGCCCGTCAGCAGTATTTGCACCTTCCAATTGATAGGCGGCAGTGGCCGAGCCAAACAAAAACGAAGCCGGAAACCGGCGGGCCAAATGTTCAGCACTTTTCATAGTCGAATCCCCGTGTGTGGCACAGGCTTAAGCCAAGCTTGTCCAACCCGCAATCAAGCTATCTTGCGGGCTACATTTGGCATCCATTGTGCAATTTTGCCAAGCAAAGCTTCTGGGCTGATCGGCTTTGCCAAATGGTCGTTCATGCCGGCTTTGAGGCAGCTTTCGCGGTCTTCGCCGGTGGCGCTGGCGGTGACTGCGATGATGGGCACGCTGTCGCCACCCAGTGCAGCCATAGCGCGGATCGCTTTTGTTGCTTCAAATCCATTAAGCTTGGGCATGCCAATATCCATCAAAATCAGGCTTGGCTGCATGTCTTGAAAAGCTTCCACGGCCAATTCGCCATTAGCAACGATTTGATAGGCCAGACCGCTTCCGGACAATATTTGCGTAAAAACAAGCTGGTTGATGGGGTTATCTTCGGCAATCAACAAATCAACACGCGAAAGGCGGGGTCGCTCGGCCTTAGTGTTTTGGTCAATCAAGAATGGCTTTGAAGTTTCAATAACATCGGTTTTTGCCTGCAAAGCGCCAATGACGTGGTGGTACAAAGCGGCCAGTTTAACCGGTAGTGTCAGCAATGAATGCACGTTTAATGCAGCTTTTACCTGCTCTGTTATAGTAGCGTTGATCGGCGCTAAAAACAGTTTTGTTGCTGGTGGGCATGGCCATTCGCTGTCAATCAGATAGCCGATTTCAATGCAACTCATCGTCGGTTTATTACAACCAATCAGCACCAGATCTATCATGTGCCCTTCCCGCTTAAGAGCCTTTGCCAATGCTACGGCAGTATGCGGGCTTTCAACAGCAGCAACATCAAAACCCCAAAATTTAAGAGGCTCCATAAGGCTGCGACACCACTCAGCATTAGCGTCAATAATCAGTACACGCTTTGCCCGTAAAGCATCCGACATTGGTGTCGAAGGCGCGCGCACATCAGTGCATCCCATTGGCAAATCGACATAAAATGTTGAACCCTTGCCCAAAGTGCTCTGCACGCGGCAAAGACCGCCCATCATTTTTGCCAGCTTGGAGACAATTGAAAGACCAAGGCCAGTGCCTTCAACTTTCGCAAAATCAGACGAACTTATTTGAGCGAAGCGATCGAAGATCATATCAATTTTATCTGCCGGTATGCCACGGCCGGTATCAGAAACCATCAATTCCAAATCGATCTGGCCGGTTTTAATTTCGCGTCCTCTAACCGAAACTTTGATCTGGCCATTCTCGGTGAATTTAACAGCATTGCTGAGTAAATTAGTGACGATTTGCCGGAAACGGCCCTCATCACCAATCAAAATGGCTGGAAGATCCGGCTGTATAGAGATTATGATATCGGTTTCTTTTTCAATCGCTTTGGCAACCATCATTTCGGCGACATCTTCAATCGCTGCACGCAGCGGGAAAGATGTTGATTCCAAGTTCAGAGCACCGCTTTCAATCTTTGTGTATTCCAAAATTGAATTGATCGTTGCCAGCAAAGTTTCGCCAGATTTACGAATGATTTCCACAAAAACGCGTTGCCGCTCATCCAGCGTGCTATGCTGCAAAAGCTCTGTCATCGACAAAACACCGTTCATAGGCGTTCTAATTTCATGGCTCATATGGGCTAGAAAATCGGACTTGGCTTTATCTGCGCTTTCGGCACGACGACTGGCTGCTGCCATCGCATGTTCGCGCTGTCGCAGAGCGGTAATATCAAACATATATCCGGCGACGTAGTGCTTTCCGGATGTTGTCGTCATACGGGATTTGCGTAAAATGCGCGTTTTCTGGACGCCGTCTTCAAAATGATCCTCTTCAAGCTCGTAGGTTGCGCCACTTTCAAGCAACGCCAATTCTGAAGCTTCAAAGAGTGCGGCTTCGGCAGCGCTTACGCAGAACGCAGCACGTTTGCCGGGAAAGTCCTTTGCATTGCTGTTTAGTATTTTTGCAAAGGCATCATTACAGAATACAAAATTTAGATCGGCATCTTTCACAAAAACCGGCTCGGAAAGATTATTTATGACGGTTTGTGCCAACAACGCATCTTCAAGGGCTGCGGTCAGCGATTTTTCTTTGGTTTTAATTTCGGTAATGTCGGTGCGAATGTCGACTTTCTCACCGTTCGGCGAAAGGGTGACGCGTCTTAAAATCCAGCGGCCGTCGGGAAGAGTGTAAATATCTTCGATTTCCGCGTCTTCACGCATCGAGCGTAGATCTTCAGCAAGCCATTGATCAGCATCATGACAAGCTTTCGCAACTTGACCGTGTTCGATGATTCTAACGATGATACTTTCATAAGTCTCGCCTTCGGCAAACGGCACACCGACGCTGATAAGGTCGTGGAAGCGTTCATTGCACATTAGCAACGTGTTAGCAGTGTCCCATAATGCAAAACCCGTTGAAAGGCCTTCCACCGTGTTGCGCAAACGCTCGCGGCTTTTCTGGGTTTTGTAACTGGCATCAGCCAGAATGGTGTCTCGCTCAACTTGGTCGGTGACATCAACGCGCACGCTGATAAATGTCCCATCATCAAGTCTCTTCGAAAACTGCTTGAGTGAACGGCCATTGGCAAGGCGCGTAATGTTTGCATAAACGCCAACTTCATACTGTCCTAGCCGCTCGGCTATCCATTTTTGCCGTGTTTCGGCCTGTGTTTCTCCCAATTCAAATGGTGAAACAGTTACCATTTTACGGTCGAACGTGGCTTCAAGAATGTCTTCGATTTTTGCGCCAGGGACCAATATATCGGCAATGACACTGTACATATTACGGTACAGATGGTTGCAAGCAATCAGGCGGTTTTCTTTATCATAAAGCGAAATGCCAACTGGCACGGATTCAAATACTTCTTGCATCAGTTTTTCGACGCGCGATAACTGGTCCGCTGCATTTTTCAGGCCAGACTCAATAAATACCTGTTCGGAAAGCCCGCGCGAAATACCAATATAGCCAGTAAACTGTCCTTTTGCGCCAAATTGCGGTGTCCCTGAGATCGAGACCCATAGTTTATTTTGTGTTTTGCCAGAAGAGCGGAACACAAAATCCTTGAATGAGCGGTGGTTTTCCAGATCATCAATATGCGCCAGCATTGCCGGTGTTAAAGCATCCGCTCCAAAAAAACATTCGCGCCGTGTGCGACCAAGCGAGTGCTGGGCTTCAAGGCCGGTGGCGGCCTCCATAGCGGAGCTGATAAAAGTGAAACGATGTTCTGCATCGGTTTCCCAGACCCACGACTGTCCAAGACATAGAAGACCAGACAATTGATCTGGCGTATAGCGTTGCGCCAAGGCAAGCGTATTTTGTGAAAGCCTTGCAGCCTCAATAATGGCAGTATTTGCCATTGTTTCACAAATTATTCCCGGCTCAGCCAACTCTACCAACCCTTCAGTAAAACGTAGGTTTGGCAGACAAGGTTTTCGGATTGGTTAAATGTTTACTGCGTTGCTGATCGTTTCTAACCTTTTGGTTTTGGGGCTGTCAGTTCTTGATCTCTGTCGCAATGGGCCAGGTTCCGACCACGCTTCCGTTCGTCAGAGAAAACAGCATGATTGTTTCGGTTCCGTTTAAGCCGCGCAGCCGCAGAGCAATACGGTCGCCGTCAAGGCTTTGATCAACAACACTCATGCCCGACGGTATTAAGAATGTCCCTTCCCGCGCGATATTGCCCGACGGGACACCGTAGGCCTTATAGACAATTGCACCCAGCACTGCGAAAAGCCCCACCATCATGATGCCAATTGATACCACCATTAAACGCGCCAAGCGCTTGCGTACCGCTTCAAGGGCTGGATCAAGCGGCTTTTCGTCATCAATATCAGCGGCGTTCATCGTATTCTCGTTTCAGCAAGTGGGGTTCTATTATGGTTGAGGCAGATAGCGAACACGCCGCAGATGTCAAACGTTTCACCGTTGAAGCGCCGCAAGCGGGCGTTCGCCTGGATGTGTTTTTGACCACTGAGCTTGCCGGCGAGTTTTCCCGCAGCCGTGTTCAGGCTTTGATCAAGGCCGGGCAAATCAGCGTGGATGGAAAGGCTGAAACCACAGCGAAACTGAGCATGGCTGAAGGCATGGCTGTGACTATGAATGTGCCGGAAGCAGAACCAGCAACGCCTGTTGCGCAGCATATGGCGCTGGAAATTCTTTATGAAGACAATGATTTGATCGTGCTCAATAAGCCTGTCGGCCTAACAGTTCACCCCGGTGCAGGCATGCCCGACGGTACATTGGTGAATGCGCTGCTCGCCCATTGCGGCGACAGCCTGTCTGGCATTGGCGGCGTTAAGCGCCCGGGTATTGTGCACCGGCTCGACCGCGATACCAGCGGCGTGATGGTGATTGCCAAAAACGACCGCGCTCACAAAAAACTGTCAGCGCAATTTGCCGACCATGGCCGGACCGGACCGTTAGAGCGGGCTTATCTGGCCTTGGTTTGGGGGGCTCCGCCGCGCCCGATGGGCACGATTTCGGCCATGCTCGGGCGCTCATCAAATGATCGGACAAAGCGCGCTGTTGTTGCCGCCTCTCACCCTGACGCACGCGAAGCGATTACCCATTACCGTGTTCTGGCGCGATATGGCGATGTGAGTAAGCCTGTCGCCAGCCTTATTGAATGCCAGCTTGAAACGGGACGCACCCATCAGATCCGTGTGCATATGGCCCATATCGGCAACCCGTTAATTGGTGACCCGCTTTATGGGCGCGGGTTTATAACCCGTATTGCAGCGTTGCCGGAATCACTACAGATCGCAATAAATCTGCTTGACCGACAGGCGCTTCATGCCGTGATGTTGGCATTTGAGCACCCAAAAACACAAGAGACGTTGAGTTTTGAAACTGATCCACCGGCCGATTTTGCTGCGGTTAAAGCTGAATTTGAAGCGCTTCCTGCAAAATAGGTCCACAAATGAGTGCACGTGCAAAAATATTTCGGTTACGGCCTTAAATCGCCAAATTCGTAATTATATGCACATGACGTGGTGCCGCTGGTGGGCCACGTATTCTTTGGCCGCTTTGTGGCAAGAATTACAAATAGAGGGGTGCTAAAATGGCCCGTTCAATGGTCCCGAGTATGGCTTCAAGCGAAGCCGGCCTATCGCGTTACATGGAAGAAATTCGCCGTTTTCCAATGCTGTTGCCGCAAGAGGAATACATGCTGGCGAAAAGCTATACCGAACATGGTGATGTTGATGCCGCTCATAAACTGGTGACCAGTCATCTGCGCCTCGTGGCGAAGATTGCGATGGGTTATCGCGGATATGGCTTGCCAATGGGCGAAGTGGTGTCTGAAGGCAATGTTGGCCTGATGCAGGCTGTTAAAAAGTTTGAACCCGAACGCGGGTTCCGCTTGGCCACCTATGCCATGTGGTGGATTAAGGCTTCAATCCAAGAATATGTGCTGCGCTCATGGAGTCTTGTTAAAATGGGCACCACGGCCAGCCAAAAGCGGCTGTTTTTTAACTTGCGCAAAGCCAAGACAAAATTGCAGGCTTTGGGTGAGGGTGATCTTCGCCCTGACCAAGTGGCTGAAATTGCAACCAAACTCAATGTCAGTGAAGCCGATGTCGTGTCGATGAACCGGCGTTTGGGCGGCGATGCATCGCTTAATTCGCCGATCAAGGCCAGCGAAGGCGAAAGCGGCGAATGGCAGGATTGGCTGGTCGATGGTTCCGACAGTCAGGAAACCATGCTGATCGAGCAAGATGAAATGGATAGCCGCCGGTCGATGTTATCGGGTGCGCTTGGTGACTTGAACGAACGTGAACGCCGTATTTTTACGGCGCGCCGTTTGGCAGATGATCCTGAAACTTTGGAAGAGCTTTCCACTGAGTTTAACATTTCACGCGAACGCGTGCGTCAGATCGAAGTGCGCGCGTTCGAAAAAGTGCAAGCATTTGTAGTGGCGGAAGCGCAGCGGCAAGCAAAAACCGGCTTGCCAGCAAAACCTGTGCAGATTGCGGCGCAGTAAATTTAGCCTGACACTTAACCTTTCACCTGCCGCTGAAATGGCAGGTGCAAGGTTTCTATCGAGAAAACTCAAATCCCTTTGAGCACCTGCTGCAATTGGCGATGAATAAACTCATTGCCAGCAATGATCATACTGGCATTAATCACATCATGATCACCGGCTTCATCGGTAATGTATCCACCTGCTTCACGGATGATAATGGCTCCAGCAGCAAGATCCCAAGGGTGAAGGCCTTGTTCCCAAAAGCCATCCATGCGGCCGGCGGCTACATAGGCGAGGTCAAGTGCGGCAGCGCCCATACGGCGGATACCGGCAACTTCAGGCATCATTTTTGCGAGTTGTTTTAGATAACGCCCATGATCGCCACGCCCGATATGCGGCACACCTGTGCCAATGACAGCCTCATACATGTCACGGCGACCGGCGACCCTGAGGCGGCGGTCGTTAACGAAAGCGCCATTGCCACGCTCAGCAGTGAATAATTCGTCCATTACAGGGTTGAAAACCAAACCTGCAACGATTTGGCCTTGGCGCTCCAATGCAATCGATATTGCAAACATTGGAATGCCGTGAAGAAAGTTTGTGGTGCCATCCAGCGGATCGATGATCCAGCGATGTTGCGGGTCATCACCGATGATCTCGCCTTCTTCTTCCATCAAAAATGAATATCCAGGCCGGGCGCGTGATAATTCTGTGAAGAGAATTTTCTCAGCTTTTTTATCGGCTTGGCTGACAAAATCACCCGGGCCTTTTACTGACACTTGAAGGTTTTCAACTTCGCCAAAATCGCGGGTGAGGGACTTACCGGCTTTATATGCAGCCTGTATCATCACCGTCATAAGTGCTGAGCGGGCCATCTTTTATAATCCAATCATTCTGCGCGGCGAACGTAAGTGAGTTCTTCGGTATCCACGATCACGCGCTCACCTGAACCAATAAACGGCGGCACCATAATGCGCACACCATTTTCAAGCATTGCAGGCTTATAGGATGATGTTGCTGTCTGGCCTTTTACAACAGGGTCAGCTTCGGTAATCATGAGGGTGACTTGCGCTGGCAATGAAATGCCAATCGGTCGCTCTTCGTGCAAATCAACGGTCACTTTCATGCCGTCCTGCAGAAACGCAGCGCGTTCGCCAACAAAGTCTTTTTGCAGTTCAAGTTGTTCATAAGTTTCACCATCCATGAACACCAGCATCTCACCCTGTTCATACAAGAATGTGAAATCTTTCTGTTCAAGACGCACCCGCTCAACGGTTTCGGCTGAACGGAAACGTTCATTAAGCTTGGTGCCATCGATAAGGTTTTTAAGTTCAACCATATTAAATGCGCCACCCTTGCCGGGCTTAACCGCCATGGTTTTGACTGTCACCCAAAGGCCGCCATTATGCACAATCACATTGCCTGGACGAACTTCGTTTCCGTTGATTTTCATTTGAAAGACCCGCTTGAGAATATGGGGCGCAGCCCCGAAATTTAGAAAGGTGCAAATATGCGCCCGATTTGGCCGTTCAAAACCATACTTAGCCTGTGAAGGCAACTCTTGTGGTGAATAGTTGGGTTTAACCGCGCTTATTTGCTTCACTTAAAGCAGCGGCGCGCTCTTCGTCCGTGAGGCCGTCCATGAGATCATCCAGCTCAACATCCTTGAGACCGCTGCGCTTTGCACGAATATACCACGAGGCTGCCGTCACCGGGTTTGCATCAACGCCCAGACCGAACACATAGAGTTTTGCCAAACGGATTGCAGCAAACAGATTTCCGCTGTCGGCGGCACGGCGCATCCATAGAAAGCCGGTTTTGAAATCTTTCTGACCAAGAATGCCATCCACCAAAGCCGTTCCAAGATCAAGTTGCGCGGTGTCAAGGCCCAGCTCAGCGGCGCGCGTCAAGTGGAACAGTGCTTTCTCACCATCAAGACTGAGACCCCCCGTGCCGCTTTGATAAAGTTGCGATAGCGCGTAATGGGCGCCTGAGATATTGGCCGCGGCCGCTTTTTGAAACAATGGGGCAGCCTTGCGCAGGCCCGCATCTCCCGGCGAATCGGCTATTATCACTTGCGCCAAATTAAACGCGGCAAATGCGTTGCCTGAATCAGATGATGCCTGCAACATCATCAAGGCTTCGTTGCGATTGCCATTTGTGCGGTCAAGCGGCTTATCACCCAGCAAAATCAAAGCCGATTGCAGTTGCGCTTCAGCGTTGCCTTGCTGCGCAGCTTCCATGTACCATTTGGTTGCTTCGGGTATGTTTTTTGCAATACCAAGACCGCGCGCATAGATCTCAGCTATGAGCATCTGCGAGGCCAAGTCGCCCTTTTGGGCTTCCGGCAAAGCCAGATTAAGCGCCGTCAAAAAGAAGCCGCGTTGAAATGCGCCAAAGGCTTCATCAGCGGGGCGGTTGCCGAAACGGTTTATTTCAGGGGAGCCCGCCGACTTTGGTGTTGCCGTCAAGGATTCGGTCGCCAAGCCGTGGCTGACCCAGAGGCTGAAAGCAAAAGTCATCGCGGCCACAATTTGTTTCATGCTTCGGGCTTTGCACTCAAAATTTCAATGGCTTCAGCAACTGCTGCCTTTGGGTTTGCGCTGGTAAAAATCGCCGTGCCAAGCGCAATAAACTCAACGCCAGTTGCGGCCACCGCTGCAACTGAACCCACTGTGCTGCCAGCCATTACGATGGCGGGGATTTCAATGATCTCAGCCCACCAATCTGCCATTTCCAAATTCCGCGGATGCGGGTCTTCATGGGTATCGCCATCGAATTTACCGATAAAAATGTAATCCGGGCGCTCTTCACCGACATCCAAAGCCTGATCGCGGGTTTTGCCGGCATTCGCCCCAACAATGGTTTTACCACCAGATTTTTTAATAGCGTCCGCTACCATTCGCGGTTCGGCGGGCAAATGAATGCCGTCTGCACCAGAGCGGCCAATGGCGCGGGTGTCGCCGGCAATTAATGCGGCAGCACCGGCAGTTTGTACAACAGGCACGAGAATTTCTGCGGCGCGCATAAACGCAGCCTCATCCAGTGCATCCTGCACAATGATCACACTTGCAACATCACCGCCGCTTAAGGCCATTGCCAGATTTGCGGCTTGGATCTCAGGCTCACTATTGGCATGAAGCACTAAAACAAGTCGTTGCGGGAAAGTCGCTGGTTCTGCGGCCATAAAGAATTCGTCCTTTTGTTATATTTGTCGTGATGCAGGATTGTGGTTCTGATACGGCAACTCCAATGTGCTTTAGCGCTGGCTTGCCACCAAGGGAAGCGTCCAAGCTTTCAAAGGTTACCAACCATGTTTCTCACCGTGACTGATCCCAATTTTTATTTGGTTGCCATTCCTGCTGTGCTTCTGGTTGGCCTTTCCAAAGGTGGCTTTGGCGGGCCAATGGCCTTGGTTGGCGTACCGATCATGTCGCTGGTGATTTCACCGGTCCAAGCAGCAGCAATATTGCTGCCTATATTGATTGTGTCCGACGTGATTGCACTTTGGGGTTGGCGCGGGCAAGCAAGCTGGGAAACGCTCAAACGCCTCATGCCGGGTGGTATCATCGGTGTTGGTATTGGCTGGTTATTGGCGGCTCAGGTTACGCCAGATTTTGTAAAACTGATGGTTGGCTTGATTGCGCTGATTTTTGTGGTGCGGATGGCCACGCAAAAACTTATGGGCCTAACCGCCCTGGCGGGCCAAAATACGATTTCAGCAACTTTTTGGGGCGGCCTTGCCGGCTTCACCAGTTTTGTAGCCCACGCAGGTGCCCCACCTTACCAGGTTTACGCGTTGCGGCTGGGCCATTCGCCTGCCGTTTATGCGGCAACTAACACGGTGTTTTTTGCCACAATCAATGTGCTCAAACTCATTCCGTATTTTATGCTCGGCCAATTTGATGCTGCAAACCTATCAACCTCGGCTGTATTATCACCCTTGGCGATTGGCGCTACATTGGCAGGGGTATGGCTCACCAAGCGAATCAGCCCGAAAATTTTCTATCCGGTGATGTATGTCATCGTGGCATTAATTGGCGCAAAACTGGTTTACGACGGGCTTGGCGCAATATAATCCACCGTCACAATTTCAGGGCCCGACCATGTCAATTTATGATGAGAATCTAGGCAAAAACACAGCTAATTATCAGGCACTAACGCCAATTACGTATTTAGAGCGGGCGGCGGCGGTGTTTCCCGATCGAATTGCAATCGTTCATGGCAATCAGCGCATTTCATACAGCGATTACTACGCGCGCTGCCGAAAGTTGGCGTCATCACTGGCAATGGCCGGTATTGGGAAAGGAGACACCGTTTCAGTAATGCTATCTAACACACCGGCAATGTTGGAAGCTCATTTTGGCATTCCGATGATCGGTGCTGTGTTGCATTCCATCAACACACGGCTTGATGCAGCCATTGTTGCGTTTCAGCTTGACCATGCTGAAAGCAAAATCGTGATTATCGACCGGGAGTTTTCAGGCGTGATGGCAGAAGCGTTGGCGCTTACAAATGTCAAGCCAATCGTGATTGATTATGATGATACCGATTACGCCGATGATGCACCATACCCCAAAGGCGCGTTCATTGGCACCGTTGAATACGAGGCGTTTATTGCAGGCGGAGACCCGGAATTTGCGTGGGAAATGCCTGCCGACGAATGGGATGCGATCTCACTGAATTATACATCCGGCACCACCGGCAACCCTAAAGGCGTGGTCTATCATCACCGTGGCGCCTCTTTGATGGCTTATACCAATACTATTCATTCTGGCATGGGGCGCTTTCCGGTGTATTTGTGGACGCTTCCAATGTTCCACTGTAACGGTTGGTGTTTTCCGTGGACTGTCCCGGTGCAAGCAGGCACGCATATTTGCCTGCGCTGGGTGCGGGCCAAAGCCATGTATGAAGCGATTGCCATTGAGAAAGTCACGCACCTTTGTGGCGCACCAATTGTGATGTCCACGTTATTGTCCACGCCAGATGCCGACAAAAAACCGTTTGACCACCGCGTCACCTTCAACACCGCCGCCGCGCCGCCGCCAGAAGCTGTGCTAGGCGCAATGGCTGACGCCGGATTTGAAGTGGTGCATTTATACGGGCTTACCGAAACCTATGGCCCGGCTGTGGTCAATGAATGGAAAGACGAATGGTCTTTGCTGGAAGGCAGCGACCAGCGGGCAAAGCTGAAAGCCCGCCAAGGCGTGCGCTATGCCAGCCTTGAAGCCCTTTCAGTCATCGACCCTGACACCATGCAGCCAGTGCCACATGATGGCGAGACGATGGGGGAAGTTATGTTTCGCGGCAACATCGTGATGAAAGGCTATCTTAAAAATAAAAAAGCCACCGATGAGGCTTTTGCCGGTGGTTGGTTTCACTCCGGCGATTTGGGCGTAACGCACCCTGATGGCTATATTCAAATCAAAGACCGCTCAAAAGACATTATCATTTCAGGTGGTGAGAATATTTCATCCATTGAGGTGGAAGATGCTCTTTACAAACACGCTGCCATTTCAGCCGCAGCCGTCATTGGGAAAGCGCATGATAAATGGGGTGAAACGCCAGTGGCATTTGTTGAATTTCGGCCCGGCAAAACGGCGACCGAAGCTGAGATACTAGCCCATTGCCGCGTATTGCTGGCGCGGTTTAAGTGCCCAAGCCAAATTGTTTTTGCAGAAATTCCAAAGACCTCAACTGGCAAAATTCAGAAATTCCGGTTGAGGGAAATGTTGAAGGCTTAACAAAGTCTCAAGGGTTTAAGGTTTGTTAATCATTAACGGATAATCTTGAGCTTCGGTCATCCTCCTCTTTGTTGATTTGGTTGAACGCCTCCCTGTTGATATTCTGAGCCGCGATGTGTGCGGCTCTTTTTTTGCCTCAGCTTTGGTCGTTAACCCTTTCTTAAGCCTGTCCTTGAACTGCACATGATTTTGTCGCTATTGCTGTGATCAACGGTGAGTGTCGGGCATCCGTGTCCGGCAAATTGCTTTAGTGTGAGGGTGTAAATGGTAAGCGGTCAAATCAACAGCATGAGTAAACGCAGCAAAAGCAATATGATTGTGTTGACAGAGCGCCGTGTCGCCAGCGACCGCTTCGGCCCGACCTACAAAAAGGGCATGGCGCTGGTTGAGGAAACAGCACATTATTTGGATGGGGATGGGCGCGCTGAGGCCAAAGGACTGACAAAGCCAGCCTCGATGCTATATGCGTCAGAATCCATGCGGCTTACAACACGGCTGATGCAGTTGGCATCATGGCTTTTGTTGCAGCGGGCGGCCAATTCCGGTGAAATGACGGCCAATCAGGTGATGCAGGAACGTACAAAAGTACGCCTCGCGACGCCGTCTGATGACCAAACAAATATTGCGTTTGCTGAACTGCCAGAAGCCTTCCGGGATTTGATTTACCGCTCACTTTTTATGGAGCGAGACATTCGGCGGCTGGATGAAGAGCTTTACGGTGAGCGCTCAGGCGTGTTGGCGAATGCTGCCGAAGCCAATCCCGTCAATGAGCAGATTGAATTGCTGCGCACAGCTTTTGGGCGTTAATATTCGCATTTGTTTTTGATTTGTTCGCATTTTCATTGCACTGTGGCATGAACTCCATTTGAGATTCGGCCTTATGTCAGAAACAGTCCGCATTATTGGCATTGATCCCGGCCTACGCCACACCGGGTGGGGGATCATTGGTGCGCAAAACAACAGGCTTTCATTCGTTGCTTCTGGCACCATAGAGACTGATAGCACCGCGCCTTTGGCAGAGCGCCTAAAAACATTGCATGATGGACTTAACGCAGTAATTCGCAGTTACGTGCCAGACGAGGCTGCTGTCGAAAATACCTTTGTGAACCGTGACGGGGCCGCGACATTGAAGCTCGGGCAAGCGCGCGGTGTTTGTATGCTGGTTCCGGCCTTGTCCGCGTTAAGTGTGGCAGAGTATTTTCCAAATCTCGTCAAAAAATCAGTCGTGGGCGCAGGCCATGCCGACAAAACGCAAATCCACATTATGGTGAAATTGCTATTGCCACGCGCTGAATTCAAAACCGAACATGCCGCGGATGCTTTGGCGATTGCCATTTGTCACGCACACCATCGCACAATGTCTGCTGTTGCACTTGGCTCAAGAATGAGGGTTTCAGCATGATTGGAAAGCTCTACGGCTTGGTTGATGAGATTGACGAAGACCATGTGATTCTCAATGTACAAGGCGTTGGCTATGTTGCGTTTTGTTCCAGCCGCACTTTAATGGGTTTGAAGCAAGGCGAAGCAGCATCGCTGCTGATTGAAACCTACGTGCGCGAAGATATGATCCGGTTGTTTGGTTTTGCCAATGCGGCTGAGCGCGACTGGTTCAAACTGTTGCAAAGTGTGCAGGGCGTAGGCGCAAAAGTGGCGCTGGCTGTGCTTTCCACACTGACCAGCGCAGAGTTGGCCAATGCAATTGCTTTGCAAGATAAAGCCATGATCGCCCGAACGCCCGGTGTCGGGCCGAAAGTGGCCTTGCGGCTGGTCATTGAGCTTAAAGGCAAAGTGCCAGCTCTATCGGGTGGCTCCAGTGCCGTTCAGCAATTGGCCAGTGAAATTGATGCCGGGGCTGCATCTTCGGCAACGCTGGACGCAATTTCGGCACTGTCAAATTTAGGCTATTCCCGCGATGTGGCTGCGCAAGCCGTGGCCGCTGCGCTCAAAAATGCTGAAGAAGGCGCTTCAAGCGCAACTCTTATCAGGCTGGGTTTGAAGGAATTGGCGCGGTAGGTGGTAAATTTTGAGAACTTCTTACATAATCGGCACAGGCAGATTTTTGTGTTTCTTCCATGGAACTTATTGAATGAGCGACACTGAACGCCTGATTTCCGGTGAAAAGCGCGGCGAAGATGTTGACGCATCACTCCGGCCGCAAATGCTGAGTGAATTTGTTGGCCAAGAGGCTGCACGCTCCAACTTGAAGGTGTTTATCGAGGCTGCAAAGACCCGTTCTGAAGCGCTGGATCATGTGTTGTTTGTTGGGCCACCCGGCCTTGGCAAAACCACTTTGGCACACATTATGGCCCGCGAGTTGGGCGTCAATTTTCGCTCAACGTCAGGCCCTGTGATTGCAAAGGCGGGTGACCTGGCGGCCCTTCTGACTAATCTTGAAGATCGCGATGTGTTGTTTATTGATGAGATTCACCGGCTATCGCCTGCTGTCGAAGAAATCCTTTATCCGGCGATGGAAGATTATCAGCTGGATTTGATTATTGGCGAAGGGCCCGCTGCTCGCTCGGTGAAAATTGAACTCGCAAAGTTCACCCTTGTCGCCGCCACAACACGTCTCGGGCTTTTGACAACACCACTGCGTGACCGCTTCGGCATTCCGGTCCGGCTCGAGTTTTACACCGTGCCCGAACTGGAGCGCATTGTGCGGCGTGGGGCACGGATTTTGGGCTTACCTGTTGAAGATGAGGGCGCACTGGAAATTGCCAAGCGTGCCCGCGGAACACCACGTATCGCCGGGCGGTTGCTGCGCCGTGTTCGGGATTTTGCAGAGGTGGCGGGTGTTAAAAGCGTAACACGTGCAATTGCCGACGAATCCCTGACGCGGCTTGAGGTCGATGCAATTGGGCTTGATAGCCTCGACCGGCGCTATTTGGGCGTGATCGCCAACGGGTTTTCTGGTGGGCCGGTGGGCATTGAAACCATTGCTGCGGCGCTTTCAGAACCGCGCGATGCTATTGAAGATATTGTCGAGCCGTATTTACTGCAGCAGGCCTTTATTCAGCGCACCCCGCGCGGGCGTGTGCTCACCGGGCATGCCTGGAAACATATGGGGCTGAACCCGCCAGCCAATTTGGCGGCCATTCAGGCAGGTTTATTTGATGGAGATTAGGTTTTTTGAATGAGGAACCGGTGCCCGCCTGAAACAGTTACGGTTTCAACCAGCATGTGCCCGGCCTCGCGGCAAAAATGTGGAACATCAATGACAGCCAACGGGTCTGTGGTTTCCACCCAAAGTTGAGCGCCAGCCGTCATTTCTGACAGGCGTTTTCGGGATTTAAGCACAGGCAGCGGACAATTTAATCCACGCAAATCATAGATCGGAACATCACTCACCGATAATTTTCCACCAAGGTTTTTTCTTGACCGGCGGCAACGGCACAACCGAATCAGACAATGCTGTCATCGAAGGTGCATTTGGGTTCGGAGTTGGCACAACTGGCGCCTCGACAGCTGAAGCAACAACTGTCTCAGTGCGCGCAGTTTTTGCTGTTGTCGCAACCGGTACAGCTGCAGAAACATCAACCGTTGGCGTCAACGGCTCAGCACCGAAACGGTCTGCTGCTGGTTCAACTTCGCCTGCGGAATTTGCAGCAATAGCATCGGCCAAAGCAGCTTTTTGCACTGGCACGGCGGCTTTGGCAGCTTCGACGCTGGCAAGGCTGGGTGGTTCACGCGAGACTTTTTCGCCTTTCAGGCGGCGTTTTGACCAATCAGCGACCAGTTTGGCTTCTTTAATCCCTTGAACAGTTGGGGCTGGGGCCGCGTAGGACGACTTTTCAATTGAGGCTGTCATCTCTTTGTCGAACACAGCTTTATTGGTTGCCAGTGCGGCCGCCAACGCAGGTGGGGGCGCATCTGGGTTGCAGGCTTCCATGGGCGCATCACCAGAGGTTACACCGGCGGCAAATGTGTATTTTTTGTCGCAAACACCAACCCGTGGCGGCACTTTTGTCAGTTCAAAATAATCATAGCCCTCTTTCAGATTGACCCAGAAGTCATAGTTCGGGTCGTTCCGGTAACGCGCCATATTTTGCGCGGTCATGCGAAATGGATAGGCTTGGAATTGAAAACTCTTTTGTCCGCCTTTGAAAGCATCGCGCGCTAAAGCGAAAATCACTTCCATCTGTTCATCGGTCATCGAATAGCAACCCGACGAGGAGCACGCACCGTGAACCATCAAGTTTGAGCCGCCACGGCCATGCGCGCGATCAAATGTATTTGGATAGCCCGTGTTAAATGCTAAATGATAGCTGGATTTCGGGTTCATCTGGCCGGGCGAGATTGCATAGAATCCCTCCGGCGCTTGACGGTCCCCCTCAATAAATTTTGGACCGAGCTTGCCTGACATTTTGCAAATAGTAAAACTTGACGCAAAATCATAACGTCCGGTGCTGGTTTGTTTCCAGACCTCCAAAACATTCTCTTCTTTGTAGAGCCGTACGAGAATAGGCGACGTTCGTGTCATGCCTTTGGCTTTAATTTCGCGCATCAGTTTTTCAGGAATTTGCTTATTTGCTTTTGGCGCAAAATCTTTGGAATCAATTTCCGTACAGGCCGCCAAAAGCAGGCCCGACAGCAAAACTAAGACAATGCGTAAAATTTGCACGATATTGAACCTGAAAATTTAACCCGTTTACCCGTTTTCGCCGAGGTGGGTTGATAAAGGATTACGACTTATAGTTAACGATAACGTCGCTACCGACATCCAGCGTTTATGCCAACATTTCCCCAAACAAAACCCGTAACGTTTTCGTCATCATGCGGGTTGGGCAAAAATATGGCTTACAGCTGAAAGCCCAAGTTTACAGCGACCGCCCGATATCCAAATATTTATTGCGGCGGGCCTCACGTAAATCCAACCCCGGCGCTGATAGTTCTTTTAATGCGCCCTTAATGGTTTTAGCCGCTGACATAATTGCTTCCTTTGGGTTCCTGTGCGCCCCGCCCTGTGGTTCAGCAATAATGCCGTCGATTATTTTGAGCTGAACCAAATCTTGCGCCGTGATCTTCATTGATTGCGCTGCATCTTTGGCCCGCGTTGAATCGCGCCATAAAATAGAAGCTGCCCCTTCTGGCGAAATGACAGAATAAATTGAATGCTCCAACATATAAACACGGTTAGCTGTGGCGATGGCAATTGCGCCGCCCGAGCCGCCTTCGCCGATAATCACTGAAATCAGCGGCACTTTCAGCCCAAGGCAAGCTGAAGTGGCCCGCGCAATGGCTTCAGCTTGGCCGCGCTCTTCAGCATCAAGGCCGGGGTAAGCTCCTGCTGTATCCACAAATGTCAGCACCGGTATGCCAAAACGATCGGCCAATTCCATAATGCGCACGGCTTTGCGATAGCCTTCAGGTTTAGCCATCCCAAAATTATGCTTAATCCGGGCGGCGGTATCTGCACCTTTTTCTTGACCTATCACGGCGACGGATTGGCCATTAAAGCGGCCAAAACCGGCCATAATGGCTTCGTCATCACCAAATTTGCGATCGCCTGAAAGCGGTACATAGTCTTGGATGAGTGCTGCAATATAATCTTTGCAATGCGGGCGATCAGGGTGCCGGGCGACTTGGGTTTTCTGCCAAGGGGTCAAAACTTTATAAAGCTCAACCATTGTGTCACTGGATTTTTTTTCGAGCCGTTTAATCTCTGGTTCAAGATTAATCTCGCCGTCCTTACTGCCCAGCGCTTTCAACTCAAGAATTTTGCCGTCAATATCAGCAATGGGTGTCTCGAACTCCAGATATTGATAGGTCAAGAGCATGTCTCCGCATGTTTTTGAAAGCACATAATAGCGCCGAAGCCTTGTGGCAAGTTATTCAACTTTGGCCAATGGGTGGTGTGCAGCAACCAGCGCATGCAGACGCGTTTCCAGAACATGGGTATAAATCTGCGTTGTCGATATATCTGCATGACCGAGTAATTGTTGGACGACACGCAAATCCGCGCCATTTTCAAGCAGATGCGTTGCAAATGCGTGGCGCAAAACATGCGGCGATAGCTCCATTGATTTTAACCCCGCCCGGGCGGCAAGCCCTTTAAGTTCCCGGGCAAAGACCTGCCGCGATAACTGGCCTGAACCACTTGTCGCGGGAAACATCGGTTCGCGGTCGGCTTTAAGGCCGTCAGGATCAATTAAAGCCAGCCAAGCCTGCATCGCATTGCGGGCAGGATCGCTCAGTGGCAACATACGGTCTTTATTGCCTTTGCCGCGCACGATAAACAGTTCAGCACTGTGGCGGGCCACACTAACCGGCAGGGATACGAGTTCAGATACGCGCAGGCCGGTTGCGTAAAGGGTTTCAACCAAAGCATGCAGCCGCATTGCAGCAGCATTCTTAGGCGCTTCACGCGCTTCGATCATGGCACGGTCAAGCAAAGCGCTAACTGATGCAGTTGACATGGTTTTTGGCAACGATTTTGTTTTTGCCGGGCTGTCGAGCGTGGCAGTCGGGTCATCACCTCGCAGGTTATCTGAAAACAAAAAACGATAAAACTGGCGCAAAGTTGAAAGACGCCGGCGCTGTGTTGCCGAAGACAGCCCAGCTTTTGCTATTGACGTGACATGGCCGACCAAATGTTCGCGCTTTGCCTTTATCAAACCCGAAGTACCAAGACCTAAAGCAATTGATGTTTCTTCCAAATCACGGCGATAAGCATCAAGCGTATTTTTGGCAGCGCCGCGCTCGGCGCTCATCATTTCCAAAAAACTGTCTATGGCGTCATGATCTCTCATATTTTGCGCGCATCATTGTTTATTGAGTGCATCCAAAGGAACTTCAATAGTGATCTCTGTTTGTTTTGGTGTTACGAAGTTGGCCAGAGCATAAATTAAAGCGTAACTCACAACAAAAATTGTCAAAAACGTGAGAATCAATCGTGTCAACGTTGGCATTGAACTGGGTTCTTAAACTGTAACTGGCAAAGCGGTTAGCCATTATATGCGTCCCAACTGTGCTTGGCGCAAGCATTTTGGCCAAAATGCTTGACCTTGCTGGTCTTTTGATGTGGAAGCGCCCCAAGGGGATTTAGGAACATGGATAACACCGAACAGGCTTGGATTGCCAATAGCGCGCGTATTATTCGCGGCATGTTGGACGGGCGCTCTGTTGTGCTTGTGGGCCTGATGGGTTCGGGCAAATCAACCATTGGCCGTAAACTGGCTCAGGTCATTGATCTGGAATTTTTTGATTCTGATACTGAAATCGAAAATGCTTCCAGAATGTCGGTCAAAGACTTGTTTGCAGTGTATGGCGAGCCTGAATTTCGTGCGCTTGAACAGCGTGTGATGCTGCGGTTGATGGAAGACGGCCCGCGCATTATTTCAACGGGCGGCGGTGCTTTCATCAACCCTGAAGTGCGTGAAGCCGTACTTAAAGGCGGTATTGCCGTTTGGCTTGATGCGGATATCGATGTGCTGATGGACCGTGTTGGCCGCCGCGAAACCCGTCCTCTTTTGGATAATGACGACCCTGAAGCCACGATGCGGGCTTTGATGGAAACGCGCTATCCTGTCTACGCCGAAGCGCAAATCCGCGTGATGTCACGCAATGAGCGCAAAGACATTATGGTTGGCGAAGTGATAGACGCGCTACGGCTTTATCTTGAAAAGCATCCGACGGCTGCATCGCAGGTTGCTGAGGCCAGTTGATGGCTGCATCTGCAACGGGAGCAGATTTAGTTAAAGTGCCGGTCGCTTTGGCTGACCGGTCTTATGAGATCCTTATCGGCGACAATTTGATTGATCGCGCCGGATTTGAAATTGCAAAGGTTTTGCCGGGTGCTCGCGCAGCCATCGTCACTGACGAAAATGTTGGCGCGCTCCATTTGCCGCGATTGATGGCCAGTTTGACAGCTAGCGGTATTCAAGCCACTTCTATCGTCATTCCCGCCGGTGAAAAATCAAAATCCTATACTGAATTTGCCCGTGTTTGCGATGCCGTCATTGAATCACGGCTGGAACGCAGCGATATGGTGATCGGTTTTGGCGGCGGCGTTGTTGGAGATTTGTCTGGTTTTGTTGCAGCAAGCGTCAGGCGCGGCATGTGTTTTGTGCAAATACCAACCAGTTTGCTGGCACAGGTTGATAGTTCGGTTGGCGGCAAAACCGGTATTAATTCGCCTTTGGGCAAAAATTTGGTGGGTGCCTTTTGGCAACCGCAACTGGTGCTGGCTGATACCGGCCTGCTCACAACGCTAAGTGCCCGCCAATTTCGTGCCGGTTATGCCGAAGTCGTAAAATATGGCCTGATCGATCAACCAGAGTTTTTCGACTGGCTGGATGAAAACCGTGCCGCCATTTTTGCAGGCGGTTTACCGCGCGCCGAGGCTATTGCCATCAGCTGCCGCGCAAAGGCCGGTGTGGTTGCGCGTGATGAGCAGGAAAACGGTGACCGTGCGCTGTTGAATTTGGGCCACACTTTTGGCCATGCCATTGAAGCTGCTGCCGGTTATGATGGCGAGGTGGTTGTGCATGGCGAAGGTGTTTCCATTGGCATGGTTATGGCCCACCGGTTTTCAGTCATGCTTGGGCTGGCTTCTGAGAGCGATGCACAGCGGGTGGAGGCACATTTGCGAGACGCAGGTTTGCCACTGCGTATCGCCGATCTTGGGGGACATAATTTGCCGGGCGGGCAGGCGTTGGCGGCCATGGGGCCGGATAGAATGCTCGACTTTATGGCGCAGGATAAAAAAATTGTGCGTGGAGCGCTGACATTTATTCTCACGCGCGGCATCGGCAAATCTTTCATCGCCAAGGATGTGCCGCAAGACAAAGTGCGTGATTTCCTTGCGCAAACGCTCAACCTCTCTACATAGAACATCATAATCTTTTTGGAGCATTCAGCATGGCTGAGCTTTGGCTGCTGGTCGTTGTCATTCTATTCTGTCTGGTGTTGTCGGTTCTGTTTTCCGGCTCTGAAACAGCCATGACAGCCTCATCAGAAGCGAAACTTCACGCGATGGAAGCCAATGGCAACACCCGCGTTTCATTGGTTCGACGGCTGATTGAAAAAAAAGATAAATTAATTGGTGTTATTTTGATTGGCAGCAATTTGGTCAATACATTGGCCTCAGCCCTGACAACCAGCATTTTGATCACGTTGTTTGGCGATGCCGGTATTGTTTATGCCACGGTGATTATCACCATCACTCTGGTGATTGTTTCTGAAATTTTACCGAAAAGCTGGGCAATATCCGCGCCGGAGCGTTTTGCAGTCGCGGTTGCACCATTCGTGCGGTTGATGGTGTTTATTTTGGGGCCGTTGTCGTCTGCGGCAAATGCAATTGTACGTGGCATTTTTCTATTGTTCGGCAAAAAGCTTGAAGATCAAATGCTCGATACGTCTGCCCATGAAGAATTGCGCGGCGCCGTCGCAGTGCTAAACCGCGAGGGCTCGCTGATTAAAGATGACCGCGACCGTTTGGGCGGACTTCTTGATCTGGAAGAGCTAGAAATTGCTGACGTGATGGTTCACCGTACTAAAATGCGATCGATCAACGTCGATGAAACCCCGCAAGAAATTGTAGCGCAGGTTTTAGCATCGCCTTTCACCCGAACCCCGGTTTGGCGTGATGAGAGCGAAAACATTATTGGAATATTGCACGCCAAAGATGTGCTGCGGGCATTGAGCGCAGTCAATCAAGATGCCGCAAAACTTGATATTACAAAAGTCATGACACAGCCCTGGTTTGTGCCGGATACCACGCCGATTAAAGAGCAGCTCAATGCGTTTTTGCGCCGCAAAACCCATATGGCCATTGTCGTTGACGAATATGGCGAGATGGAAGGCCTTGTAACCCTTGAAGATATTATCGAAGAAATTGTTGGCGACATCGCTGACGAGCATGACACCGATATTTCAGGCGTTAAGCCGCAGCCTGATGGCTCAGTGATCGTGGACGGCAATGTTCATATCCGCGATCTGAACCGCGCCTTGGACTGGAACCTGCCGGACGATGATTTTAATACGATTGCTGGTTTGGTTATTCATGAAGCCAAAACAATTCCGGATGAAAAACAAACGTTCACTTTCCATGGAAAGCGGTTTGTGGTGATGAAAAAAGACAAAAACCGGATAGCGAGATTGCGCATCAGAGGGGCTTAAGGGCTGTCAGTTCCAATTTCGCAATATTTGATTTTAGAACTGATTTTTGTGCGGTAACACAACGGACGGGCAAAAGCTGAACCAGAATCGAGGCTTTAAGCTCTATTATTTTTCTCTGATTGTGACAATCAAATCGAACCTCACTCTGGTGTAAGTTGAAGCTCTTAAGGGTGACACCATGCCCCAATTGCGCGCTTGCCCCTCTTAGCTGCATCGCTTAATCCTAAGTCTCCCAAATCGATTGAACCAGGACGTCACTATGGCTGAAAAACCCAAATTCAAACTCCGCAGCCAAGAGTGGTTTGATAACCCGGCTGATCCCGGCATGACAGCGCTTTATATTGAACGCTATCTGAACTTTGGACTGACGCGCGGCGAGCTTCAATCAGGCAAACCCATCATCGGCATTGCGCAGACCGGCTCTGATCTATCGCCATGCAACAGGCATCATATCGAACTGGCCAAACGCGTCCGCGATGGGATCATTGCAGCGGGCGGAATTCCGCTGGAGTTTCCCGTGCACCCGATCCAAGAAACCGGTAAACGGCCGACGGCTGCGCTCGACCGCAATCTGGCCTATTTGTCATGTGTTGAAGTGCTTTATGGCTACCCGCTCGACGGTGTGGTGCTGACTATTGGTTGCGATAAAACCACGCCCGCTATGTTGATGGCCGCGGCCACTGTCAATATTCCGGCGATTGCACTGTCCGTTGGCCCTATGCTCAACGGTTGGCACAAGGGCGAGCGGACAGGCTCCGGCACAATTGTTTGGAAAAGCCGCGAACAACTTTCAGCAGGCGATATTTCCTATGACCAGTTCTTGGATTTGGTAACATCGTCTGCGCCATCTGTTGGTTATTGCAACACTATGGGCACCGCCACCACGATGAATTCGCTCGCCGAAGCGCTCGGTATGCAATTGCCATTTTCGGCGGCTATTCCGGCACCCTACCGCGAACGCGGCCAAATCTCTTATGAAACCGGCAAACGCATTGTTGATATGGTGTGGGAGGATCTCAAACCCTCTGACATTATGACACGCGCTGCGTTTGAAAACGCGATCGTGGTCAATTCCGCGATCGGTGGCTCCACCAATGCACCGATCCATTTGGTGGCAATAGCCCGCCATTTGGGCCTCGAGCTTGTCATGGATGATTGGCAAACCTTCGGACATAAAATCCCGTTGCTGGTGAATTTACAGCCTGCTGGCGAATATCTCGGCGAAGATTATTGCCACGCGGGCGGCGTTCCAGCTGTGGTTGCCGAATTGATGAAGGCAGGCATGCTGCCCAACCCGCACTCCATGACAGTCAACGGTAAAACCATTGGGGAAAACTGCGAGCATGTTGAAAACCAGGATGAGCGCGTCATCCGGCCAGTTTCAAACCCGCTGGTCAAAGAAGCTGGATTTATCAACCTCAAAGGCAATCTGTTTAACTCGGCGATTATGAAAACCAGCGTCATTACGCCAGAATTTCGCGAGCGTTATTTTTCGAACCCCAATGACCTTGAAGCGTTTGAGGGCATTGCCATGGTATTTGACGGGCCCGAGCAATATCACGCTGAAATTGATGACCCCAAACATAATATCACCGAAAATTCGATTTTGGTCATGCGCGGCACCGGCCCGATTGGCTATCCGGGGTCAGCCGAAGTCGTCAACATGCAGCCGCCCGCCTATCTTTTGAAGGCTGGCATCAAGGCGCTGCCCTGCCTTGGTGATGGCCGCCAATCTGGCACATCGGGTTCTCCTTCTATGCTCAATGCATCACCGGAAGCAGCCGCAGGCGGCGGATTGGCGATCTTGGTCACAGGCGACCGAATTCGCATTGATTTGAAAAAAGGCACCGCCAATGTTATGATTTCAGATGCGGAACTGGCCGAGCGCAAAGCTGATTTGGCAGCCAAAGGCGGTTACAAGTACCCGGACCATCAAACACCTTGGCAGGAAATTCAGCGGGCCATTGTTGACCAGCTCGACCAAGGCATGGTGCTGAAACCGGCGGTGAAATATCAAAATATTGCCGCCAAAACATCGCCCAGACACAGCCACTAAGAGTAGCAATCATGGCCAAAGGCAAAGTCGCGCGCATTGCCGCCAAAATGAAGGCGGCCCTCAAAACCAGAGGCACATTTGATATGCGCGCGGCTTTTGCCGATGAGGCGTTCCGCTTTCAACGCTATTCGGTGCGTTTGGACGATATGCTGATCGATTACTCTAAATGCGCTGTCGATGAAGCAGTGATGGATGGCCTGTTTGAGGTGGCCAAAGCTGCGAACGTCGAGAAAAATCGCGCCGCCATGTTTTCCGGCAAAACCATCAACACCACCGAAGACCGCGCTGTTTTGCACATTGCACTTCGTGCGCCACGCGGCGCAAAGATCCGCTTCAATGGCCAGAATGTGGTGCCTGATGTGCACGCGGTGTTGGATGCCATGGGTCAATTCGCCGACGGCATCCGCTCCGGTTCTACCCTTGGTGCAAGCGGAAAGGCCTTTACCGATGTGATCAACATCGGCATTGGCGGCTCAGACCTTGGCCCGGCAATGGTGACTGGCTCGCTCGCGCCGTATCACGACGGCCCGCGATTGCATTTTGTGTCCAACATCGACGGGGCGCATATCGCCGATACGCTGAAGGGGCTTGATCCGGCAACGACCTTAATCATTGTTGCCTCCAAAACCTTCACGACAATTGAGACGCTGACCAACGCGCAAACCGCGCGCAAGTGGATTGTAAATTCACTGGGCGAAAGCGCCGTTAACGCACATTTCGCAGCCGTTTCGACCGCGCTCGATAAGGTTGGTGCTTTTGGCATCGACGCCAAACGCGTGTTTGGTTTTTGGGATTGGGTCGGCGGGCGCTATTCCCTTTGGTCGGCGATTGGCCTGCCGATTATGCTCGCCATTGGGCCTGATAATTTTAGGCAGTTGCTCGATGGTGCCCATGCAATGGACAGGCATTTTGTTGAGGCCGCGCCGCGTGAAAATTTGCCCGTGCTGCTTGGCCTGATCGGCTGGTTTCACCGTGTGGTGCAAAACCACCCTGCCCGCGCTATCATCCCTTATGATCAGCGTCTGGCGCGGCTACCGGCCTACCTTCAGCAGCTTGATATGGAGAGTAACGGCAAGCAGATTAAAGCCGATGGAACGCCGGTTGATACTGTTACCGGCCCCCTCGTTTGGGGCGAACCCGGTACCAATGGCCAACATGCATTTTTTCAGCTTTTGCACCAAGGCACGGATGTTATTCCAGTGGAGTTCATCGTTGGCGCACGCGGGCATGAAGCGGATTTACAGCACCAGCAAGATATTTTGCTGGCCAATTGCTTTGCCCAATCAGAAGCCTTGATGAAGGGTCGCACGACAGCTGAAGCGTTGTCGCAGCTGTCTGGCAAAATAATGAGCGAGATTGAAAAGCATGCCCTTGCCTGCCATAAAACTTTTCCGGGCAACCGGCCTTCCATCACCATCATGCATGAAAAGCTGACGCCTTATGCGCTTGGGCGGTTGATTGCGCTGTATGAGCACCGCGTGTTTGTGGAAGCGCACCTTTTTGGCATTAACGCATTTGACCAATGGGGCGTTGAACTCGGCAAAGAACTGGCAACAGGCTTGCTGCCGGTTGTGCAGGGCAAAGCCGGTGCCGTTGCAGGTGACAGCTCAACCGCAGGCTTAGTAGCGTTTGTACG
>JANOPZ010000014.1:0-40579 GCA_031422195.1 Limoniibacter sp.
AACGCTGGGCTCCATTCTTTGGGCCGGACTTGATAAATACTTCACTTGCACATGCTGGACACGCCATTTCCAATCTCCTGCAAAAGCCAAATCACTCGAACAGCAAAACAAGAAAAACAGTCGAATGTAAACACTGCCCCCGCAAGGGGGGAGATTGGCACCCGCATTATTTAAGATAGGGCAGGCGCTGAACTTAGCAGAATTTAACGCCAATCTCTCCCCTTGCGGGAGATATGTCATCGAAGATGACAGAGAGGGGTTCTTTTCTTGCAGCACAAAACCTCTCATTCGTCCCCGCCTTCAACATCTTTGCGCACCACTTCGGAGTGCAGCAATTTATCGATTTTAGCGAAGTTCTCAAACGCGGTGTCCACCTTAAACCGAATATTGGGAATAGACCGCATTTGTCGCAAATCATGGCCCATCTGGCCGCGGAGATACTTCGTATGTTGGGCGAGCGCTTTGACCACAGTTTCGGTTTCAACTTTACCCATTGCCGAAATAAAAGCGGTCGCAATTTTCAAATCTGGTGACATGCGGACTTCTGAAACGGATATGATTTTGCCTTTGAGCAAGGGCTCATCGATTTCACCGCGCTGCAATAATGCAACGACAGCATGGCGCACTTGTTCACCCACGCGAAGCATACGCTGTGACGGCTGATTGGTGGTCGTGCGAACGCGTTTGGTTTTTGTTTCGTTCATGAGCGCTTGCCTTTTTGCGGCAGATTGGGCTTGGCAGGGGCAGGCGAAATCTGTGTCACTTGAAGTTCCAGTGCGTAATGCACCACATCATCTGTGCGCTCAGAGCCGTCTTGATTGTCCATCAAAGCTGTCATTGGCTCATTTTCAGCGTCAGTTGCAATCCATAAAACCGGCACATTGGCAGCGGCCATATGGGTTTTAACGGCTTCAACCAAAGCCTTACCGACACCTTTTTCGCGGTGCTCTTCAGCCACAAATACATCATCTAAATAGGCTTCGGCGTGCGACTTTAACGGCGACATCAAGCGGAACGCCATAGCAAAACCAACGTCAGAAATGATGTCGTTTTCTTCCATCGACGCCACCACGAACACAGCCGTTGCATCGCCCAATGCACGGTTGATATGGTCGAGGGAAGGTACACCTTCGGGCAGCCATTCCTCATCAAGAATGGCTTCAAACAAGGTGCTGGCTCGGTCGGCATCTTTAGGGCCAAGACGGGTAATTGAAATCATAAAGGGGTCACCAATGATTACGCCGCCGGATTGAACCGGCGGCGATAAATTAACACTAAATGTGATGCGCTTACAGTGTCCTTGCAATCTGCTGAACGCGGAAGCATTCGATCACATCGCCAGCGCGGATATCTTCGTAATTGGTAAAGGCCATACCGCACTCTTGCCCGCCGTAAGCCTCAGTAACTTCGTCTTTGAAGCGTTTGAGCGTTTTGAGCGTGCCCTCATGGATAACAACGTTATCACGGATAAGACGCACACCAGCACCGCGTTCCACTTTGCCTTCAGTGATTTTACAACCGGCAATTTTGCCAACTTTGGTAATATCGAAAACTTCAAGGATTTGAGCATTTCCAAGGAAGGTCTCGCGGCGCTCTGGCGTCAACATGCCGGAAAGCGCAGCTTTCACATCATCAAGCAAATTATAGATGATGTTGTAATAGCGCAGCTCAATGCCAGCACGGTCAGCCGCTTCGCGCGCCTGTTTATTGGCACGCACCGAGAAGCCCATGATCACGGCTTTGGAAGCCTCCGCCAAAGACACATCGCTTTCAGTGATACCGCCAGCACCGGAATGCACGATACGGGCCCGCACTTCAGACGTGTTGATTTTCTCAATTGAGGCCAAAATTGCTTCCACAGAACCCTGCACATCGCCCTTAAGAACGATCGGGAATTCTTTAACAATATTGGTCTGCAGCTTGCTCATCATCTGTTCAAGAGAACCGCGCGAACCGGCTTGACGTGCGCTGGCCAAATCACGGGCCAGACGCGAGCGATATTCTGTGATTTCACGGGCCTTAGCTTCGCTGTCAACCACAGTAAAGCGGTCGCCGGCGCTTGGTGCGCCTGAAAGGCCCAACAACTCAACAGGCGTGGAAGGCGGAGCCTCTTTGAGCACCTTGCCTTTTTCATCGACCAACACGCGGACACGGCCCCATTCAGCGCCGGCAACCACGATATCGCCTTGGCGCAGTGTGCCACCTTTGACCAAAACAGTGGCAACCGGACCACGGCCTTTATCAAGTTGCGATTCGACAACCACGCCATCGGCAGGACGTTCAGGGTTGGCTTTCAAATCAAGAACTTCGGCTTGTAGGATGATGGTTTCGAGCAATTTATCGAGGCCGGTGCCATTAAGTGCGGAAACTTCAACATCCAAAATTTCACCGCCAAGTGATTCTACAAACACATTATGCTGCAAAAGTTGTGTGCGCACTTTTTGGGCGTCCGAGCCGTATTTGTCGATTTTGTTGATGGCCACAATGATCGGCACACCGGCGGCCTTGGCGTGATTGATGGACTCAATCGTTTGCGGCATCACGCTATCATCCGCCGCCACCACAAGAATGGCAATGTCGGTTGCCTGCGCGCCGCGGGCACGCATGGCTGTAAAGGCTTCGTGGCCCGGCGTATCGATAAAGGTGATCAGATGGCCATTACTCTCAACTTGGTATGCCCCGATGTGCTGGGTAATACCGCCAGCCTCGCCGCTGACCACTTTGGTTTTGCGGATGGCGTCAAGCAACGATGTTTTGCCATGGTCAACATGGCCCATGATCGTAACAACTGGCGGACGTGTGACGCGGTTGGCATTGGTATCATCAAATTCGAAAATACCTGTTTCAACGTCAGCATCCGTTACGCGGCGCACGGTGTGACCAAATTCAGTGGCTATGAGTTCGGCGGTATCGGCGTCAATAATGTCGCCGGGCTTCATCATTTGGCCTTGAGCCATCAACATCTTGATGAGGTCTACCGAACGCTCGGTCATACGTTGCGCGAGTTCTTGAATGGAAATCGTTTCCGGCAACTGTACTTCGCGCGACACTTTTTCGCGCACCACTTGCATACCGGCACGTTTCATCTTTTCTTGGCGGCGGCGCATTGCTGACAAAGAGCGTGCGCGTTCGTCATCACCGCCGGTCACGGTGGTTACAGTTAGTTTTGAACGGCGGCGGTCATCTTCAACCTTGGCGCGTGCTGGCTTGGCAGCAGCATCAGGCACTTTAGCGGTGTTGCCGCGCGGGCCGGGACGGGCCGCTGGTTCAGAGGCACCGCGTTTGCGGGCGCGCTCGTCTTCTTCTGCACGTGATGGAGCCGCTGCACCCATACGGGCTTTGTTGACGGCTGGCGCTTCGCGGCGTTTGGCTTCAACAGGTGCTGGTGTTGCTGCTGCATCGGCTGCAATACGGATAGCTTCGGCCTGACGGCGTTTTAGCGCGGCATCTTCAGCTTCGCGGCGCGCAGCATTTTCTGCGGCACGAATGCGGTCTTGCCCATCGCGAATACGAGCGCCTTCCAGCGCACGCATGCGGGCATCCATTTCGCCGCTGGATAAATTGCCTTTTGGAGCAGCAAATGTCTGGCGGGCTTGATTGCGTATCGGTGCGCCCGTGGGAGCGGACATGGTGGAAGAACGCGAAGCGGGAGAAGCGGCCTGGGCAACAACGGGAGCCGCAGCTTTTGGTGCCGCAACAGCAGGGGCAACCACAACCACAGGCGCAACGCTGACCGGCGCTTCAGCAACAGGGACAACAGTAACAGGGGCAACCGCAACTGGGGCAAACGCAACTGGGGCAAACGCAACAGACGGCGCAACGACGACGGGCGCTATAACAGCAGCGGGTACCACTGCAACGGGTGCCGCAACAACAGGTGCCAAAGGCGCTGGCGTTTCAATAACTGGTTTTGCGGCAACAACTGGTTCCGGCGCGGCTGCAACGGCAGCTGTGATTGGGACAATAATATCGTCCTTCTCACCGGGCTTGGTGAATTTGCGGCGCTTGGTTTCAACAACGACAGCGTGGGTGCGGCCATGGCTAAATTTCTGGCGAACCATTGATTGTTCATTGCCAGCTGGTTTCAGCGAAAGTGTCTTTTTGCCTGCGAGATTCAACGTTTTGTTGTCGCCGGAATTATTATCGGTCATGCCTGCCTGTCCATACGTGCGCCGGAATGGCGCTTAGCTGTTTAAATACTCATGATTTTATCATCGTGTTTTTGTCATGACTGTTTCATCGTCTTCATCTTCTTTCAATTCGCCATCGAAGCCGTCTTCATCATCGTCTTCGAAATCATCATCGTCGAAATCATCGTCGTCATATGCATCTTCTGCATGTCTTGCGACGGGTTCTTCCAAAATCACATGCCCTGTGCCGCGATAACGCGCAAGGGCTTCAAGTCTTGCGCGGGCCCCTGTTGACACTTGCCCGGCGTTTGCGGCGGCATGTATCACATTTTCACCACCAAATGCCAAACTCATTTCAACACTGGTAAATAATGCAAACCCCGGCACTGTTTTCCCGCCCATCGCACGTACGGCTTTGCGGCCCTGTGTGATTTTACGGATGCCATCTGCCGCTCCATCGATGGCATGAAGCACAAACCCTGCTTTACCACTCCGAACCAAATCATCAACCTTGGCAGAACCGGTCATCAACTGGCCAGCTTTGCGCAACAGCCCTAACGACCCCAGCGCATTTTTAGCCAAAAGCCGGTCAATCATCGCGACCAGCTCGGGATTAATGATCACATCGGCCTTTAGCGCGCGGCCAAAAATCTTACGCTTTACAGCAAGCGCAACTGTTTCAGCATCCGCTGATACCCAGCAGCCGCGGCCTGGAAGCACTGATTTCAGATCGGGTACAATCGACCCGTCAGGGCCGGCCACAAACCGGATCAGTTCATCAGGCTGCTTGGCTTGACGCGTGACAATACAGGTGCGGTCGTTCACGATAAGCTCTTCACTTTCGCTTTCTGCCACATCCACGCCATCATCTACCAAAGGCGCTTTGACTTCAATCACGCTTCGGCTTCTGCCTCCGTCATTTCAGCGTCTGTGGCTTCAGCTTCGGTCATCCAGCCCATCATTGTGCGGGCGCCAACAACCATTTCTTCGGCTTCGGCACGTGTCGTGCCAAATTTTGAGAATACGCCGACAAACGTTTTGACTTCACCGTCTTTTTTCTCACGCCAGCCAACCAAATCATCCACCGCATAACCGGCAAAATCTTCGAGCGATTTGACGCCGTCCTCACCTGCGGCAACCATCATGGCTGTGGTGATGCCCGGCACTTGGCGAATATCATCGGAAACACCGAGTTCAACACGCTTGGCGTCAAGTTCAGACTCAATTTGATCAAGATAGCTTTGGGCACGGGCCTGAATTTCTTCGGCAGTGTCTGCGTCAAAGCCCTCAATGGACGCAATTTCATCGGCGTCAACGTATGCCACTTCTTCAACTGACGTAAACCCTTCAGAAGCAAGCAACTGACCAACGAGTTCATCAACGTTCAACGCATCCATGAACAATTGTGAACGCTCGGCAAACTCTTTCTGACGGCGGCTGGATTCTTCGTCTTCTGTTAATATATCAATGTCCCAGCCGGTCAGCTGTGAAGCGAGACGCACATTCTGGCCACGGCGGCCAATGGCGAGCGACAGCTGCTCTTCAGGCACCACAACTTCAATGCGCTGAGCATCTTCATCAAGCACCACTTTGGCAACTTCGGCAGGCTGAAGTGCATTAACGATAAACGTTGCAGGGTCAGCTGACCACGGAATGATATCGATCTTCTCGCCTTGCAACTCACCGACAACGGCTTGAACGCGAGAACCGCGCATACCAACGCAAGCGCCAACCGGATCAATCGACGAATCATTACTGATCACTGCGATTTTCGCGCGTGAACCTGGATCACGGGCAACCGATTTAATCTCGACAATGCCATCATAAATCTCAGGCACTTCCATGGTGAACAGGGCTGCCATGAATTGGGGATGGGTGCGCGACAAGAAAATTTGCGGGCCACGGGTTTCGCGGCGGGCATCGTAAATATAGGCGCGGATACGATCCCCGTATTTGAAAAGTTCGCGCGGAATCGATTCGTCACGGCGCACAATGCCTTCGCCACGGCCCAAATCAACGATGATATTGCCATACTCAACGCGCTTAACCGTGCCATTGATGATTTCACCAACGCGGTCCTTATACTCATCAAACTGGTGGTCACGTTCTGCTTCGCGCACTTTTTGCACGATAACCTGTTTGGCTGATTGCGCGGCAATACGGCCAAACTCCATTGGGGGCAGTGGCTCAACAATGGTTGCGCCAAGCGTTGCATCAGCATTTTTGCCTTTGGCGCGGACAAGCTCGATTTCAGTTGCCGGGTTTTCAACCTTCTCAACAACCTTCAAATAACGCTGGAGCCGCATTTCGCCGGTCTGTTCATTGATATGGCAACGCACATCGGTTTCAAGCCCGTAACGCAGCTTAGCTGCTTTTTCGATAGCATCGGCCATGGCATCAAGAACGATTTTTTTATCAATCGATTTTTCCTGCGCAACGGCCTGCGCAATCTGGATCAGCTCAAGCTTATTGGCACTTACAGCCATGGACGTTTCTCCTCGTTGCCAGTTTACCGGCGTTAGCCGGAAATCTAAGTGTCAGTTTACCGGCTCAGCCGGAAATCTCGTTATCATTGGCGGCGTCAACCACGATTGCTTCCTCATCAGGCTCACCACGTTCTTTGCGGGCCAGCTTGTCACGGTTCAGAGCTTCATCGATTAACTCATCGGTTAAAACCAAATAGGCATCGGTTAAAGCCTCAAATGGTAATTCAACCGGTTCAGCACCGCCGCCTTCATTTGGCGCAGGCAACAACGTCAAAGCCACGTTCGTTGAAGACCCAATAATGCCGGTAAAACGCTTGCGACCAGCGATCACGCTGCCAGTTTGCAATTTGGCCAGATAGCCGGCCCAATTCACAAAATCCACGGCGCGCGTCAAAGGCCGGTCAATACCGGGCGATGAGACTTCAAGATGATAAGCGCGCTCGATGATTTCTTCAACATCGAGCACAGGCGAAATGGCATTGGATAGCACTTCGCAGCCCGTGACATCCATCGTGCCATCGAGGCGTTCGGCCATAATTTGCAGCGTCATGCCGTTGCGGCTGGAAATTTTAATGCGAACAATACGCATATCCACGTCAGCAGCAGCAGGCGCAAGCGCCGCATAAATGCGCGCCTCTAGGCCGGTCTCGCGGATAATACGATCGTCCACAATTGCATCAACAATGACATCAACCGGTGCGGGTGTAACAACGTCTTCCAAGCTTTGTCCTTCAAACCCGTTACGGGATAAATGGCTTGGGCAACAAAAAAGAGCGGGTCCGGGTGGGCCCACTCTTCGTCACTGACCAAGAATATATGGAGAATATAGTGGAAACTGATGTGTGATGCAAGTGGCGGTGGCATAGCAATTGTGCTTTGCCTTCTCTGGCAGAACTGTAAATCGTTTTCTTCGCAGCAAGGTCGCAAACTGTCCCGTTCGTCACCCCACCTCTTTCTTGTGCGGGGGCCTAGGCTTGCTTTGGATGATTGTTGCATCCGTTAGATTTCAAGAAAGACTGGGTCCCCGTACAAAAGGCGGGGGTGACTATGCTTGAAAGCTCTGCACATCCTTACAGACGGAGAAACGTCAAATAAGCAGGTGTTCTGCCCTCCCGTTTAGCCTTTTGCTCATACCGTGAGCCCGGCCAGAATGGATAGGGTTGCTGCCAATCATCGGGGCCTGTTGCCACCCACGTAAAATCTGGGTGGTGATCAAGGGCAGCAAGCGTCCAATTCACATAATGGGTGATGTCAGATGCAAACCGGAATTGCCCGCCGGGTTTTAATATTCGCGCGAAACGATCCAAATTAGCGGGGCTAACGAAGCGCCGTTTCCAGTGTCGCTTTTTTGTCCACGGATCAGGGTAGAACAAATCGATACAATCAAGGCTGGCATCGGGCATTTTATCGAGCAGCAGCACCGCATCTTGGTTGAACAGCCGGATGTTTGTCAGGCGTTCATTTTTGAGTGCGCCGCACACTTTGGCCATGCCATTGATGAACGGCTCCACACCGAAAAAGCCCGTTGCGGATTGGTGGCGGGCAGCTGCCAACAAGTGCTCACCAGCACCAAAACCGATTTCGAGATGAAAGCTATTGAGCGGTCTGTTAAACAGGTTGGCTAAATTTTCGAACGGCGCGGCATCTATTGTAATGCCAAAATTGGCCAGTCCATTTTGATAATCAACCTCTTGAAGCGGGCTAAGCGGTTTTCCAATCCGGCGGCCAAAAAGACCGCCGGCCATATAATCGGGATTCGAAGGACGAATGGGCAAAGTTGCTTCAGGCGGCCTTGACGGCAGCTTTCATAGCCTTGACCAGATCGGTTTTTTCCCATGAGAACGAACCGTCACGGCCGGCTTTACGGCCAAAATGACCGTAGGCGGCTGTGCGCGCATAAATTGGCTTGTTGAGATCCAAATGTGTGCGAATGCCGCGCGGCGTCAAATCCATAACCGTTGGAATGATGGCTTCAAGCGCTGCTTCGGTTACTGTGCCGGTGCCATGCGTATCCACATAGATCGACAATGGCTGGGCAACACCAATGGCGTAAGACAACTGAATGGTGCATTTATCAGCAAGACCAGCTGCAACCACATTTTTTGCCAAATAGCGCGCGGCATAAGCAGCAGAACGGTCAACCTTGGTTGTATCTTTCCCTGAGAACGCGCCACCGCCATGTGGCGCTGCGCCACCATAGGTGTCCACAATGATTTTACGGCCGGTCAGGCCAGCATCACCATCAGGGCCGCCAATGACAAATTTACCGGTCGGGTTAATGTACCATTTGCAATCGTCGGCAATTTTCAAATCGCCAAGCGCTTCACGAATATAGGGCTCAACCACAGCGCGAACTTTTTTGCTGTCCCAAGAGGCATCCATATGCTGTGTCGACAAAACAATTGAGGTTGCCGAAGATGGTTTGCCGTCAACATAGTGCACAGTCACCTGGCTCTTTGCATCGGGCCCAAGTTTACCGGCATCACCTTCACCTTTATGGCGGGCTGCGGCCAATAGTTCGAGGATTTTATGGCTGTAATACAATGGCGCTGGCATTAACTCGGCCGTCTCATTGCAGGCATAACCAAACATAATGCCTTGATCGCCAGCACCTTCTCCGCCCTGTTGGTCAGATGCGCTATCAACGCCTTGGGCAATATCGGCTGATTGCGGGTGAAGCAAAACGTCGATTTTTGCGGTTTTCCAATGGAAACCGTTCTGCTCATAGCCAATTGACTTGATCGCAGCGCGGGCGGCAGCCTTAAACTTGGCTGGATTGATCACCGGGTTGCCATCAGCATCTTTAATAGGCTGACCGTCTTTGCCTTTTTTCAAAAGGCTTGCCGGCACTCGCACTTCACCGGCGATAACGACCCGGTTGGTGGTTGCCAAGGTTTCGCAGGCGATGCGCACAGTCCAAGGGTTAACCCCGGTCTTTTTGGCTTCGCGATAAACCAGATCAACGATTTCATCGGAAATGCGGTCACAAACCTTGTCTGGATGACCTTCAGAAACGGATTCACTTGTAAATGAGTAAGTCGAGCGTGCCACGGGGGTCCCCTTCGCGGTGAGGGCGCCAAGCTCGCAGGCACCCGAAGGCTGGGCTTTAGCTGACGACTTACATGAAGGTCAAGTCGGGTTAAAGCTCTATGGTAGATCCCAGCGACATTACCAAACACAAAATACTTTTGCGCAAATTATCATCTTTTATTGCTATAAAGGCGCGCGACAGCAGCTTCAGCTCAGGATCGCGGAGCATTTTCACAACATCAAAGCCGTCACCCGCCTCTGCAAAGCCTGGTTGTGGAACAGTTGAATCGTCGCCATAAAAATAAATTGGATTGGTGTTCAAAAATGTCGAGATGGTTTTCAAACTGGCAACGCTAACGCGGTTACTGCCCTTTTCATATTTTTGTATTTGTTGAAATGAAACGCCAAGCGCCTCGCCGAGCGTTGCTTGGCTGATGGATAGTGCCTTGCGACGGTCTTTTATGCGCTGACCAATTTCGACATCAATGCTGTTAAGTGGCTTTTCTTCCATTTTTCCTCCCGTTGATGCAAGTAAATTATTTCAATAAAGTGAAGCTTGACGATCCAAAAATTAACGCAAGCGCCTCGACAAATATTGTATTAACAAAATTGGTGTACCAAATAAAAAGGAAAATACAACCATTGCGAGCGGAATCATGATGCCGTGCTGCGCATAAAATGTGTGAGATCGTTCAATTTTGATTGCAATGTCAGATTTGCCAATTGCATTAAGAGCCAACCCACCGCTGACTTTGCCCAAGGGATCAATCAGCCCCGAAAGGCCGTTATTGCCAACCCGCAAAAGAGGCAAGCCATTTTCAATAGCCCGCAATTGTGCTTGCCGGAAATGCTGGTAGGGGCCGGGCGTTGCGCCATACCAAGCATCATTGGTAACATTTACAATGAGGTCTGCGCCCTTCACCTGCCGCTTTACAGGGCCAGCAAATATCACTTCGTAACAAATCAGCGGCACTATCAAAACGCCTTTGGGACCAGAAATACGTTCCGCCCTCAAACCGGGAGAAAACGCGCCCGGAGCAACGACCAATGGATTAACACCCAAAGGTTCAAGCCAATCAGCGAGCGGTAAGTATTCACCAAACGGTACAAGATGTAGTTTATCGGCCGCACCTGCGACTTCGCCTTTGTCGTTAATTGCGAGAACTGAGTTGTAATATCGTGCACCGCCTCCAGCTTCGCCTTCAACACGGATTGCACCTGTTAGTATCAACTGGCCCTCGCTCAAGGCACCGCCCATTTCAAACAATGTTTGCGGACGCTCTTGCAACAGATACGGCAAAGCCGTTTCCGGCCACAAAACAAGGTCAGGGCGCTTGCCGGACTTTTCCTTGGTCAACGACATTAATTGATCAAAAATCTTTTGCTTTTCGGCGGTGTCCCATTTCAGGTTTTGCGCAACGGAAGGCTGTACGAGGCGCGCCTCTATCGTTTTGCCATCATCCACAACCGGCATATAAATCGGGCGCAGATAGCCCCATGCCGCCAGCGCCACCAGCATCAAGGCCGGGAAAACAATGCCGCGCCACCGGGCTTTACTGTCTGCAAGCAAGGCGGGTGATGCAAACAAAACAACCGCAATAAGCGATAAACCATCCACTCCGATGAGCGCCGCTGATTGCATAAACCAGAGATTTGATGTCAGCATAGTGCCAAGATTATTCCAGGGAAACCCTGTAAACGCCCAGCCACGCAACAATTCTAACAGTGTGAAACTGGCTGCCAGCACAAAGATGCGGCTTAACCCATCGCGCCAAAACAAATGCGCAAGCGCAGCCGCAAAGCCAAAGAATAGAGCTAAAATTGCTGGCAAACCCAGCACTGCCAGCGGCAGAGCCCAAGCAAAGTTGGCGGCATCCACCAGAACAGCAGCGCCAATCCACCAAAGTCCGGCCACAAAATATCCAAAGCCAAACCACCAACCCACTAAAAACGCTGGTCCCTGTGCGCGCCATTTGCCAAGCCCGGGCCGTGCCAAGGCACCATCCAACAGCCAAACCAAAAGGGTAAAAGCAACAAAGCCCGCGGGGAGAAAATCAACCGGCGCCAAGGTCAACGCTGCAAGCAACCCGGCAGCAAAAGCTGTGAAAACACGCCGCCAATGCGTCAATAATAGAATGCGGCTTGCGAAATGCTCCATGCGCCTTTTTTCGACTTGAAAGCCGGTTCCCGAATCAATCGTGGAGAAGTTCTAGCAGCCGGTGCCAGCGCGGCAAGGCTTGCAATGGGTATATGACCCTTAGCCGGAGGATTTGGTGGCTGCTGAACTTTGATCTAATTCGGCCTTGGCTTCCAGTTTGTTTCGGCGGCGTGGCTCACCGGTCCGCAGCGGGCGGATGCGCAGCTTTTTAACGCGGCGCATATCGGCTTCAATCACTTCGATTTCAAAGCCTTCAACAACACTGACAACTTCGCCTTTGATAGGTAACCGGCCAAGGGCCGAAACAGCAACGCCGCCAATGGTATCCACATCATCGGCATGTTCACCGACAACAAAGCTCGGGCCGATCATAGCGGCAACGTCGTCAATTTCAGCGCGGGCATCCACGATGAACGAACCATCGGAGCGCTTTTCAATCATTGGCTCGTCTTCGTCGTTTTCATCTTCGATGTCGCCGACAATCATTTCGACAATATCTTCAAGTGAAACCAAACCATCCGTGCCGCCGTATTCATCGATTACCAAAGCCATTTGAATACGCTTGGCTTGCATTTGAGCCATGAGTTCAGCGGCAGGCATTGAGGCTGGCACAAATAGAACCGGACGCCATAATTTGGTTTGCTCAACCGTTTGAGTAAGGTCAACCAGCTTCAAATCAATGAGAGCATCGCCCGGTTTGGGCTTGCCGCGTGTTTTTTTACGGCCGGTTTGGGTCAGATATGCAACAACATCGCGGATGTGCACCATCCCGCGCGGATCATCCATGTTCTCGTGGTAAACCGGCATGCGAGAGTGGCCGGATTTTTCAAATGCGTCTAACATTTCGGCCAAGGTCGAAGATATTTCCATCGATTCAATACTGCCGCGCGGCACCATCACATCGCTGACGCGCAGCTCATTGAGTGCTAGAATATTATTGAGCATAGCACGTTCAGCAACCGAAAGACTGCCGGTTTTTTTTGGCCCTTGCTCAGATAATGCGTCGCTCAGCTCTTCGCGAATATTGGCTGGCTTACCACGAAAAATATCGAAAAAACGATCGATGAAGCTGCGGCTTGGAACTGTTTGCATGACCGGCACAAGCGACCGGTTCGCGGGTAAGTCAGTTAGCATAGTGTCATTATCTTGGTCAGGCATTGGTTGGGTTAAAGCTTCTGTTGGTGCTCATCGTCGTTTAACGCGTAAGGGTCAGCAATGGCAAGGCGGGCGAGAATAGCGCGCTCCAATGTTTCCATCTCTTCGGCATCATCATCGCCGGTTTCATGGTCGTAGCCGCATAAATGCAAAAAGCCATGCACCAAAAGATGTGTGACATGATGCTCAAACGTTTTGCCTTCTTGCAAGGCTTCCTGGCTTACCGTTTCCAGCGCCAAGGCAATATCACCAAGAAACTCAATTTCAGTTTCAACGGGGCTGGTCCCTGCCGGAAATGACAGCACATTGGTGGGATGATCCTTGCCCCGCCATTCCCGGTTGAGCGTTTGAACGGCGGCGTCAGATGTGAAAAGCAGGCTGACATTAAACTGCTCATCCAACTCCAACACATCAACCGAAGTTGAGAATGCAGCTTTAGCCATCACAGCCAAAACGGCCTCATCCTGCCAACCGCTACACCCAACGGCAACATCAACGTCAACGAAATTCATGATCTTGTTGGTGACGGCTTGTTCATTTCAACGGCTTCATAGGCGGTTACAATACGCTGTACGAGCGGGTGACGTACAACATCCTCGCCGGTAAAGCGCACAACATTAATGCCCTCAACGCCATCCAAAATGCGAAGCGCCTCGTTCAAACCCGAAGGTTGGCCATTGGGCAAGTCGATCTGGCTGGGGTCGCCAGTGATGATCATGCGGCCCGATTCGCCAAGGCGCGTCAGAAACATTTTCATCTGCATCGACGTCGTGTTTTGAGCTTCGTCCAAAATAATCACAGAATGGGCCAATGTTCGCCCGCGCATGAATGCCAAAGGCGCAATCTCAATAACGCCGGCAGTCAACGCGCGTTCCACTTTGTCAGCTGGCATCATATCATACAGCGCGTCATAAAGCGGGCGCAAATAAGGATCGACCTTCTCCTTCAAATCACCCGGCAAAAAGCCCAAACGTTCACCGGCTTCAACAGCGGGACGGGTCAGAACGATGCGCTCAACAAGGCCACGTTCCAATAGTTGGGCGGCGTAAGCAACCGCCAAATAGGTTTTGCCAGTGCCAGCCGGACCAACGCCAAACACCATTTCTGATTTCTCGAGTGCACGGATATAGGCATCTTGCGTTCTGGTGCGGGCAATGACGGTTTTGCGGCGGGTGGCAATTTGCGCATTGGTGATTTTGCCGCGTGCCTCAATGGCCGGCAGTTGCAACTGGTCGTCTTGCGCAACGGCCATACGAATTGCGCCATCGACATCGGCCATCGAAATCGTCACGCCACGGCTGGCCATTTGATAGAGCGTATCCAACACAATACGGGCTTGCGCGGTTTGGGTTTGTGGCCCCCGCACGGAAACCTGATTGCCGCGCGAGCGGACATCAATCGACAGCGCCTGCTCAATACGCGCTAAATGCTGATCAAACTGCCCGAAGGCAATGCTGGCAAACTTGTTGCTCTCATAGGTAATGACGATATGGGCGAGATCAGCAACGCCCGAAGCCAAGGCGGATACAGAACTTGCAGCCGAACTTGCGGCGTTGGAATTAGCAGCCATGATAAACACACTTTCTTTTGTTGCGGGTTGGGCGGCATTGCAATGGTTGCAAAGGCCCGGCATCAGATTGCGTTTTGTTTATCAAGCGTAATTCACCTTCCGTATCACTCCTGTCATTGCCCGCCGCGATGGCTCATTTCGGGCCGGTTATCGCAGCACTTTGAACCAGCCCTTCGGCATTGAGCGTATTCCTGCCCGCTTCACCGATTCGCACCGAAACTATATCACCAATGTCACCGTTATTTAGCGGCATGACAACCGGTATCAACCACGGTGAGCGCCCAATGAACTGGCCTTTCTCACGGCCCGGCTTTTCAACCAGAACGTCTATTGTTTTGCCAACCAAATTGCCCAAAAAGGCAGCCTGCTGCTCTTTCATTAAATTTTGTAACTCCGATAATCTGGCGTCGGCAATGTGATTTTCAATATCCGTCCCAAGATCAGCAGCTGGCGTACCAGGCCGCGGCGAATATTTGAACGAATAGGCTGACGCAAAACCAACTTCGCGAATAAGTTGGAGCGTTGCTTCAAAATCTGCATCGGTTTCGCCGGGAAAGCCCGCTATGAAATCACTCGACAATGCAATATCGGGCCGCGCGCGCTTCATTTTTTCAATAATGCGCATGTAATCAGAGGCAGTATGGCGGCGGTTCATGGCTTTCAAAATGCGGTCAGAACCTGATTGGACCGGCAGGTGCAAAAACGGCATTAGCTTTGGCAAATTTCGATGCGCTTCTATCAAAGCATCATCCATGTCGCGCGGATGAGATGTCGTATAGCGCAAGCGCTTAAGTTCAGGAATTTCTGCCAGCGCATAAAGCAACGCGGCAAGCCCGGCTTCTTTACCGTTTGCGTCAATACCGTGCCATGCGTTGACGTTTTGGCCGAGCAACGTCAATTCGCGCACACCATTTGCGACCAGTTTTTCGGCTTCGGTTTTGATTTGTGCCACAGACCGCGAATGTTCGTTGCCGCGGGTATAAGGCACCACGCAAAACGTGCAGAATTTATCGCAGCCTTCTTGGACGGTGAGAAACGCTGAGACCCCGGCAGCGCGAATGCGCTTTTCCTGCGGGGTAGGCAGCAATGCATATTTATCGTCGGTTCCATATTCGGTTTCGACAATTTTTTCACCAGCTTCCGTGCGCTTTAACAGCACCGGCAAACGATGATAAGTTTGCGGGCCGATCACCAGATCCACTTCCGGCGCGCGCTTGATCATGGCTTCGCCTTCGGCCTGCGCCACACATCCGGCGATAGCAATTTTCAAATCTGCGCCATTGGCCTGTCTGCGCTTGCGTAGTTTGCGGAGGCGGCCAATTTCCGAGTAGATTTTTTCAGTGGCCTTTTCGCGAATATGGCAAGTGTTGACGAGCACCAGATCGGCGGCTTCCATATCATCGGTTTTAACATAGCCGGATGTTGTTAAGGCATCGCCCATACGTTCTGAATCATAAACATTCATCTGGCAGCCGTAGGTTTTGATAAACACTTTACGCGGTGCTGTTTCAGGTCTGGCTGTCTCTAAAATCGTCATGGCTTTGGTGCTGTGCCTTGGAAAATGGTTTGATGAACAGTTTGAGCTTGGCCCGAAAAGGCTTCGCGCACCATCATTCTAATAGACGCTTCGCAGGCCTCTGTCACGGCTTTGCGGTTGACAGGCGGCTTGATGCATAAGGGTTCGCCAAACGAAATTTCCACATCCAAAGGTTGGCCGGTCAATATTTGTTTTAAGTGGGGCAGCAAATCTAGGTCGCCAATCCATGCCGCTTGCAACCGTCGCTTATGACCCACCGCCAGGCCGCCATACCGCGTGTAAGAAATCGCCACCGGCTGAACATGCGCCACACCATCTTCGCCAATGGCCATAGCAGCAGCGCCCGTCAGGGCCGATTTGAACGGTAAAAGCCGCGTGCCATCGCCCGTCGTGCCTTCCGCAAACAGAACCATAACATCTTTTTCATGGCCGAGCCGCGCTGCAATGGCCTTGGCTTGAAGCCCGGTTTCGTGCCTCACGTCACGATTGATAAAAACAGTGCGTTGTAATTTAGCGAGGTGGCCAAACAGCGGCCAATCCTTCACCTCAGATTTGGCCACAAATGATAATGGCATCACTGTGCTCAAGGCCGAAATATCACTCCAAGACACATGATTGGCAACAATCAACAGCGGTCGTGCTTTCGAGGCGTTTCCATGCACAACAACTTTTATGCCCATAATGCGGCACATCATCCGGTGCCACACAACCGGCAGTTTCGACCGAACCGGATGTTTCAAGCCCAATGCCACCAGTTGAACCGGCAACAGCGCCAAGGTCACCAGCACAGCCAAAATGAACTGTGACGCCAGACGGAGGTTTGCGGCCAAAGCTGCCAGTTACTTGGCTTTCTTTATCGTGGGTGATTTTGGGTTTAGCGGCACGGCATAAAGCTCCAACCGGTGATCAATTAATTTATAGCCCATTTCGCGGGCTATTTCTTCTTGCAAGCGCTCAATACGCTCATCCTTAAACTCAAGAACATGGCCGGTTTTCAAATCAATTAAATGGTCGTGATGATCTTCGCTCAGGGGCTCATAGCGTGAGCGCCCGTCGCGGAAATGACGTTTGGCAATAATATCGCTGTCTTCAAACAGCTTCAATGTACGGTAAACCGTGGAGATGGAGATGTTATTGTCAATTTCAGAAGCGCGGCGGTAAAGCTCTTCAACATCGGGATGATCAACCGCGCCCTCAAGCACCCGCGCAATTACCCGCCGCTGTTCGGTCATACGCATACCTTTTTGAGCGCAAAGGTCTTCGAGTGTCGGTGCTTTAACGGCAGTATTCATGTCTTTTGGCTAAAGCAGATCACGCCGCATGACAAGCGCAGTTGCACCGGTTAGCGGTATCGCAGATAGGCTGCCTTTAGCCGGATCGCCCTTGCCAACAGCGTAGTAATTCTGGCGCTTGCCAACTTCAACAAAACTATGTTTGCGGTAGAGCGCCAGAGCCGCGGTGTTGCTATCGCCCACTTCAAGAAACATCGCTTCGGCCCGCTCGCTGCTCAAATGGCTCAGCGCTGCCTTTACCAGCATTTCACCAATGCCATAGCGCCGCCAATTGGCAGCCGTTGCAACCGTTAGAATTTCACCCTCACCTGCCACCAACGTATAAAGGATAAACCCTGAAACACCTTTTTTTCCAACCGGGCGTGCCACTTTGCCATAGGTTCCGTTGCGGGCCAGCAATTGGGCAATTTCACCATCAGACCAGCCACGGGCAAAGCTGCTTGCATGAATCGCAGCAACATCGCGCAGTTCGCTTTGCTGCATGGGCAAAACGGCAAACTGAGGCGGGCTAATAAAGTGTTTCATAAGGTTCATGAGGCACCCTAAACTACTAACATGTCAGCCCGGCGTTCGTTCCAGCGCAAAACCAGACTGGGGCTTGGCATCAGCACCGCGCAAGTAAAGCGGCATTATGGTTAAAGAAGTAGTGTCATTTGTGCCTTTTACCACCGCGATTTCAGCAAATATTTTGATCGAAGCCGTTGACGCCGTTATCAAAAGGCTTGGAGCTTGCGCATCAACAAAACTGGCGCCATTGCCAACCAAAATTCTGTTGCCGCGCCCCCGGCTTGCATCTTGCAGCGACAATAAAACCGGCCCGCTATCCGGCGTGCCATCAGCGGCAAAATCTTGGGCATGGACCTCGCCGCGTTTGGCATCAATGACGACGCGCAAGGGTTGGCTTCCCGCAAATGGTCGCGCTTCAAACGCAATGGCTTCTAGTGTGGAAATACCGATGGCAGGAATGTTGAGCGCTTGCGCAAAACCCTTGGCCGCCGCAAGCCCGGTACGCACACCGGTAAAAGACCCCGGCCCGATTGAAACCGCGATCATGCCAATTTCACCAAACGAAACGTTGGCTTGTTGCATCACCTCGCGCACCATTGGCATCAACCGTTCGGCATGCCCGGTGCCAATGATTTCGCTCGCCTCCACCAGCATGATTCTTGAACCATTTTGGCCATCGCGCGTGAGGCACGCGGCGCAGGTGGATGAGGCAGTGTCGAGGGCAAGAATGATCATGCGCCGCGTTTGGGGGATGCGGGGAAGGATGGCAAGTAATATTGGGTGACGGAGGGTTACGGGGATTGTGGGAAATAGGCGTTGATAACCTTCGAGTTATTACAGAAATTACGTGTCGTGCTGTAGTTGATTAACGGCTGTGAAACTTGTTGACGAACAAAATGAGAACGATTAGCCTCTACCAACGCTGGAGATACTTCTGTGCAAGATCGCAACCTAACCGTAATTGATCTGTTTTGCGGAGCAGGCGGGCTTTCTGAAGGTTTCCGCCAGGCGGGATTTCACGTTCTTGCTGGACAGGATTACGATGAGAAGGCCGGAGCAACTTTTGCTGCAACACACCCAGAGGCCTCATTTATCGGCGGGCCAATTCAGTGTGTATCACCTGAAATGCTACTAGATGCCGCTGGTAAGAAGCGCGGAGAAATTGATGTCGTAGTTGGCGGACCCCCTTGCCAAGGCTATTCTGTATATAATCATCAGCGCAGCGAAGCTGACCCTAGGGCTGGTCTTTTTCGGGAATATCTTCGCATCGTCGAAGGTATCCAGCCCCGTTGGCTCGTGATGGAAAATGTAACTGGGATTACGTCTATAGCTGGTGGTAATATTGTTCGGGAAATTGTTGATGGGATGGAAAGTCTCGGCTACCGGGCTGAGATGAGGGTGCTAAAGGCTGAAGAATATGGTGTTCCGCAGGAAAGGCGACGAGTGTTTTTCATTGCAACAAGGACCAACCAAAAGATTATTTTTCCTGAAGCGACCCACGGTGTAGGACGCTTGCCTTTGGTCACAATCTGGGATGCGATCTCTGATTTGCCAATTTTAGAAAATGGTGCGAATTCTGCTGCTAGCCAATATCGGTGTGAACCACAAAACTCTTTTCAGTTTCAATTGCGCAGGGATTGCGTTGAATTAAGCAACCATTCTGCTGGACGACTAGCCGTAATAAATGAACAAAGAATGCGTCATATTCCGCCAGGCGGATCGTGGAGGGACATTCCCCACCACTTACTTCCGCCCGGCATGAAAAAAGCAAAACGTAGTGATCACACCAAACGTTACGGTCGCCCGAGAAAAACCGATCTCGCCTGTACTATTCTTACAAAATGTGACGTGCATTGGGGGGCATATATTCACCCAGTGCAAGATAGAGCTTTGACCGTTAGAGAAGCCGCACGACTGCAATCTTTTCCGGATTTCTTCAATTTTCATGGTAACCGAACTGAGCAATATGCTCAGGTGGGCAACGCGGTTCCTCCATTGCTTGGAAAACATGTCGCCGAAGCCTTGGTTCTTGCGGATTTGACCCGTGCTGCTGCCAGCAGGCCCGTTGAGTTTGATTGCAAGGAAATAGCTTTTGTCATGTAATCCGGAAACAATAGTTGGCGAGATTCTGGGGATGAAGGCATCTAAAGGTGCAGATCCGTCTGCTACTGATTTTAAGTGTCCTTTTATTAAATCGCGTTGCCCGAAACGCAGCACTCAATTGCCTGAGCAACCGTATCCTGTTTGCTCGTTATGGCGCGGTGTTGGGCCAAGAACTGATCCTGAAAAACACTTGATTTTTGTTTGCCCGAAACGTTTCTACGCGGTCGATTTTTTAAAAGAGGTAATAGAACACTGTTGGCCTGGGGATGCTCCAAAAAACCCGATGGTTGCACCTGAAGTTAAAATGGATGACTTTGGAAACGTAGATTTTGTCATCGCTAATGTCGAGCCAAACGGAGAGATCGGACAATTTTTATCAGTTGAGTTACAGGCAATAGATATAACCGGGTCGGCCTTTAGAGCCTATGAGGCTTTGCGAGCTGGACAAGACTTAGACAAGAAGCCGACATATGGCTTTAACTGGGACAATGTATACAAGCGCTACGTGACCCAGCTCATTCGCAAGGGCTATTTCCATCATCATTGGAAGTCAAAGATCGTCGCAGTCATACCAGAACAGGTCTATGAATACATTAAAGCGCGGGCAGGGTTCATGCGCTCGTCAGATGTTAAAAGCCCTGACGTGAACATTATCTTCATGACCTATTGTCTTGAGTCTGATCCAACCAGACCCGGTGAATACCGCCCGCGTTTGGTGACCGTAGAAGGAACGAGCCACTCAAATTTGCAAAACGCAATTTTATGCAAAGATGCGCCAAAAAAGGATGTCTTCGCGGCACATATCAAACGGTCGTTGACTAGATCAATAGATATTTCGAAATTGATGACACCATAGAATTCTCTACACACCACCCCTTCATCTACAAACTCCACCTTTGCATCACGGGTTCAGTAAAGCCATTGGGTTGTCTTGCCCCCTCAAACTCTATTTCGCAGTCGGATTTGAATGCAACAGAACCATCAAGGTGATTACCTATTGGTTTACAAGCACCTTCAGCGGTATTTTGGCGGTCAATCACGAGGAAGAAAACCCCTACCCCAGCAAACCCACAATCTGGCGTACGTCTTTCATGGTGGCTTCGGCGATGACGGAGGCTTTTTCTGCGCCATTGCGCAGCACGCCATCGATATAGCTTGGGTCAGCGGTGATGCGGCGCATTTCACTGGCAATCGGGTCGATTTTAGCAACCGCCAAATCAGCCAGCGCCGGCTTGAACTCTGAAAAGTTTTTGCCGCCAAAGTCTTTCAAAACCGCTTCCTTGGTGCTGTCGCTCAAGGCGGCATAAAGGCCAACCAGATTGTCAGCTTCGGCACGGTCTTTGAGGCCTTCGATTGTTTCAGGCAGCGGCAGCGGGTCAGAGACCGCCTTTTTGATTTTCTTAGTGATGGTTTCAGCATCATCGGTTAAATTGATGCGGCTCATATCGGAGGGGTCAGATTTTGACATTTTTTTGGTGCCATCACGAAGACTCATCACCCGCGCGGCAGGTCCGCCAATAATGGGTTCGATGAGCGGAAAGAACGCATGGACTTTTTCTTTACCAACAAAGGTTTCAATGCCGACGTCAAGTTCGGCAATGCGGGCGGAAAAATCATTGTTGAACTTTTGTGCGATGTCACGCGTCAACTCGACATGCTGTTTTTGATCTTCGCCAACCGGCACGTGCGTTGCGCGGTAGATCATCATGTCGGCGGCCATCAAATTCGGGTAAGCGTAGAGGCCAACTGACGCCTGCTCGCGGTCTTTGCCAGCTTTGTCTTTGAACTGTGTCATGCGGTTCAACCAGCCGAGGCGGGCAACACAATTAAACACCCAAGCCAATTCTGCATGTTGGTGTACTTGGCTTTGGTTGAACACGATATGCTTGGCGGGGTCAATGCCGGACGCGAGAAACGCCGCGGTTACGGCGCGCGTTGATGCCATGAGTTCTTTGGGGTCTTGTGGCAGAGTGATGGCATGCAAATCCACGACGCAATAAATGCAATCCATTTGGTCTTGCAGCGCGACAAATTTTTTGATGGCGCCCAGATAATTGCCAAGCGTCAAATTGCCGGTTGGCTGCACGCCGGAAAAAACGCGGGGGTGAAAACGTGTCATGCTGGCGCCTTATCGAAGATCAGGTTTTGCGCCTCTATGCGGCAACGCGAAGCGTGCTGCAAGATTAAGGCTCAATTTCAGTCCTCAATCATTGGCTGTTTTGACTTGCGCTTTATGCTGGCTTTAATTGCCTTCATATCCGCACCGCCGGTTACCACAGTTAAGCCAAGATAAAGCAAAACAGCGCTGCCCAAAATAATGGCAAGGGCGGTTGCCTGCACCAAGACGAAACTGCTGGAAGCCAGCCAAGGAGCAGCTTGCCGGGCAGCAAACCACAAAGCACCGCCCATGAGTGCCGACGACAAAATGAGCATGATAATGCGGCGGAAGAACCCGGTATCGACCGGAAAGTGCCCGCGCCGAACCAGCACTATGAACAGTAAAATTGCATTGGTCCAACCGGCAGCAGATTCGGCAATCGCGCTGCCGCGCTCAAACAATATGGGAAAAAGTGTTAGCGCCAGCACAATGTTGACGGCCACTGATACGCCAGCAAAAATCATCGGTGTACGGGTGTCTTCACGGGCAAAGTAGCCGGGTGTCAGCGCTTTGATCAGCACAAATGAAGGAAGGCCAATTGCGAAAATGGCCAATACGCTCGCAACAAGTTGTGAAATTTCAACAGTGAACGCGCCGCGCTCATAAAGCACGCGAACTATTTCAGGTGACACTGCAATCAAAGCGGCGGCGGCGGGCAGCGTCAAAAACAATGCAAATTCCACCGACCGGTTTTGCAATTGCGCCGCTTCAACCCCATGATTGCCTTTGAGTGCGCGGGCAAGTTCAGGCAGCAGAACCACGCTAACGGCAACGCCAACAACGCCAAGCGGTAATTGATACACACGGTCGGCATATTGCAGAACTGAAATGGCACCCGCTTTTTGGGAAGCAATCATTTGGCTGATCACGAGGTTTATTTGCGTGACGCCACCGGCAATTGCAGCAGGTGCCGCAAGGATCAAAAGACGTTTGATTTTGGGCGTCATCTTCGGAACAGTGATGCGAAACCGCATGCCTTCGCGGTAAACCGCAAAGGTTAAAAGGCCCAATTGCACAACACCCGCTGCCAGCACACCCCAAGCCAAAGCGATGCCGGTTTCAACTTCAGTGTGGCCGACCTGATAGCCGTAAAGCAACACGCCAATCAAAATCAAATTGAGGAATATTGGGGCAATGGCGGCAATAAAATATTTGTGAAGCGTATTTAATATCCCAGACATAAACGCTGCCAGCGACATACACATCAAATAAGGAAACATGATCAAAGCCAGCCGTACTGTCAGTTCAAATTTGGCGGCGTCACTGACAAAGCCCGGCGCGATAACCCAGCGCACCAAAAATGGCATCGACAATTGCATCGCAATTGTAACGATCAGCAGCACTGTGAATAAAAACGACAAGACCTGCTGACCGAAAACCCGCGCGGCTTCCATACCGCCATTTTCGCCGTCGCCTTCAATTTCCTTGGCAAAAAGTGGCACAAAAGCCGCGTTAAATGCACCTTCAGCAAAAAGCCGCCGAAACAGATTTGGGAAACGGAAGGCTGCAAAAAATGCGTCTGCCACCGGGCCAACACCTAACGCCGCGGCCATCATGGTTTCGCGCACGAACCCAAAAATGCGGCTGGCCATGGTTGCACCGCCAACAGATGCGAATTTTTTTATCAGGCTCATGCTAAACTGTTATCCCTGCCGCCTCAGCGCGGTCGTCATTGGTCCAGTTTTTGCCAACACCGGGCATGCCCTCTTCAATCACTTGAATCAGGCGTTTGATAATACGTTTCTGGCGCTGTGCGCTGTCAATTTTGAAACCCATTAAGTCAGTCACGTAAAACGTATCGATGACCTTTTCGCCGTATGTGGTGATTTGTGCAGATTCAATATCCAGCGACAAATCAGAAATTGCACGCGTAATTTCAGCGAGCAGACCAATACGGTCAAGACACTCAACTTCAATCACGGAATAGCGGTGCGACAGGGCATTTCTCACATCAACGCGTGGCGTGATATCAAACACTTTTGAAATACGCTTTTTGCGCTGGCGGTGAATGGTCTCCGGCAAACCGGCTTTGCCTGACAGCACGTCTTCAATCAATGCACCAATACGGCTGGCACGGCGCAATTCATCAGCGTCATCTGGAAACTCGCGCGCAATACGGATTGTATCAAGCGCGCGGCCATCAGTGGTGGTGAAAATCTGCGCGCCGACAATATCTGCGCCAGTGCCGGAACATGCGCCCGCAATGATTGACAGTAAACGCGGATGATCGGGGGCAAGTACCGTGATCTCAGTGACCGCTTCAAACGCTTTGGTTTCGACCATTGTTGCAAGGCGCCTACCGGCCCTGTCAGTGTCACGTAGAAACCCGGCATGGGCCATTTGTGATGCGGCAGGAACAGCCAATAAATAATTGCCATAAAACAAACCCGCATATTTGGCGCGCTCGGTTTCAGGCCATGCCGCCAAAGATGTTTCCAAGCGTTTGCGCTGGGCTTCCGCACGGACCGACCGAGTGCCCTTGGAAAAACCACCTGTCAGCAATATTTCGGTTTCAGAATAAAGCGTGCGCAACAATTGGCCTTTCCAACCGGTCCAAGTGCTGGGGCCAACAGCGCGGATATCACATATTGTCAGCACCAAAAGCAGCCGCATTCTATCCATGGATTGGACGACAGCTGCAAAATCTTCCACCGTTTTGCGGTCTGATAAATCGCGGGTTTGCGCGACAGTGCTCATGGTCAAATGCTGTTCTATCAGCCATGCAACAGTTTCGGTCTCGTTGGCATTAAGGCCAAAACGCGGACAAAGATGCCGTGCGATTTTAGCCCCTTCAATCGAGTGATCTTCAGGGCGACCTTTGGCAATATCGTGTAAAAACAAAGCGACAAATAGGATGCGGCGATAGGGTTCAAGCTCAGGCAAAAGGCTTGCGGCCAATGGATGGTCTTCGGCACTGCGCCCCTGCCAAAGCGCGGCCAGCGCGGCAATCGCCCGCAATATATGCTCATCTACCGTATAATGATGGTACATGGAAAACTGCATCATCGCGACAATTCGGCCGAACTCCGGCACAAAGCGGCCAAGAACGCCAGCTTCATTCATGCGGCGCAAATGCAATTCTGGATCGCGGTGCGATGTCATAAAATCAACAAACAACCGGTTGGCTTCGGGGTTGGTACGCAAACCGTGGTCGATGCGTTTGAGTGATTGCGTCACCAACCGCAAAGCATCAGGGTGATACTGGCAATCTTCAACGCTGGCCTGATGAAAAAGCCGGATGATGTTTACAGGATCGATCTCAAAAATATCAGGATTTGCAATTGAGATTTTGCCGTGGTCCATCACAAAATCTGTGCCGCGTATGGCTTTTTTACGAGACCCTAAAATGCCAAGGCCGAGCATTTTGCCCCAGCTTGGCGCAGCTTTAATGTTCACTTCTTCGAGCGCAGCGCACAAGATGCGGGTGAGATCGCCAACATCTTTTGAGATTAAGAAGTAATGCTTCATAAAGCGCTCAACACCGCTCAAACCCGGGTGATCGGAATAGTTGAGACGGCCTGCAATTTCGCGCTGGAAATCAAACGACAAGCGCTCTTCGGCCTTACCGGCCACAAAATGCAATTGGCACCTGACCGACCATAAAAACGCATTGGCTTTGCGCAAAGCTTGTAATTCGCGTTTTGTCAAAACGCCTTTATCGGCAAGTTCGCGTTCATCTTTGATGTGATAGAAATATTTCGTAATCCAGAACAGGGTTTGAATATCGCGCAGGCCGCCTTTGCCCTCTTTGATATTGGGTTCAACCAAATAGCGTGTATCGCCAGAACGCTTATGGCGCTCATCGCGCTCCAATAATTTGGCCTCAATATAAGTGGCTGCCGTTCCCGCCATCACCTGAGACACGAACGCTGTTTCAAGTTCAGCTGCCAATTTGGTGTTGCCCCAGATACGGCGGGATTCCAGCAGTGTGGTGCAAATTGTGGTGTCACTGCGCGAAAGTTTTACACATTCAGCAATGGTGCGGGTGGCATGGCCGACTTTAAGGCCGCAGTCCCACAAAATATAAAGGATGAACTCAACAAATTTGGTCGCCGTTGCATCGCCTGTTGCAGGCACAAGAAACAGCAAATCAATATCGGAAAATGGTGCCAGCGTGCCGCGCCCGTAACCGCCAACTGCCAAAATGGCTGGCGCCCGCTCCCAGCCTGGCCCGCCGCGAAACACATGGTCACGTGCCAGAGTTGCCAGGGCAACAATCATGCCATCCATCATTTGGCTGATATGTTCAGCACATTTGAGGCCTTTACCATTGGCATTGAGCGTTTCGCGGGCTTTGGCAAAACCATCTTTTAAAGTGGCTTTGAAGAGTTCGATCAAGGCTTTGCGGCCGTCGCCCTCTTTCAAACCGTCGCCATAGCACGCAGCAAGCACGGTCAGTTGTGCTTGAAGGCTGTCTGTATCCAGCAAAGTGTCAATGATCCTGGTGCTCACAGGCGCGATATTGCACATGCGCCCGCAAAAAGGAATCCGGTTTTCAGTTGCCGGGTCAGGTAAAAATTTACCACAGATTTGAAAGTTGATGCCTGCAGGACCCAAAACCGCAGAAATGGCGCACGACATTCCTCGTGCGCCAAAGTGAAATCCATAAAGACTATTTTACGGTTTTGGATTGGATGTTCGATAAGCAATCACATCGCGATGATTACTATGGATGACAATTCAAATATTTTTTAGCCGCCATGTTTATGCCCGCCCTCTATGGCTTTGGCGTCCATGACTGGCAGGTCTATCGTTATTTCGCCAGCTTTTTCAAACGTCAGCGTTACGGGCACTGTCTGATGTTTTTCAAATCGCTCAGCGATATCAAAGAACATCAAATGGAGCCCGCCCGGTTTTAACGCGACCGTCGCGCCAGCTGGCAGAATGACGCCACCTTCCACTTCACGCATTTTCATAACTTCACCCTCCATGGTCATTTCATGGAGTTCCATACGGCCCGCGCGCGGAGATGAAGCTTTGATCATACGGTCGTCGGAAGAACCGGCGTTCGTAATTGAAAGAAAGCCGCCAGCCACGGGCTGATTGGGTAACATAGCACGTGTTGAAAAGCCTTTGATTGTCAAATCGCCGAACTTAACTTCGGCACTCTGCATAGCGGCGCCATGATTATGGGCATCACCGTGTCCGGCTGATGCTGCAATTGTCAGCGCTGGTGCGGGCCTTTTCAAATCGTCAGGCGCTTGCCCATCAGCGGGGATTTCAACCCAAGCAACTTCTCCGCCATCGCAAAGCTGGGTCAGTTTGAAGTAGACTTTGTCGCCGGGCTCAAACCCTGAAAGCGTGCCGCGAACCACGAACTCGTCATATTGATCATCTGGCAAACTGCCGCCCGACCAAACAACTGCTTTCAGCCCAGATTTAACATCCGATCCGTGATTTTGATAGGTTTTAGCATAGTCGCCTTTTTCGAGCGCGAGTTCCCATCCGGCTTTCGGCATGGGCTTTGCGCCGATAAACCCTTCAGGCAAATCAATGCGAACGGTTTTTGTTGCTTTGCCCTCGCAACCATGTGGAACGCGAAGGATGGCTTTGTAACCTCCGTTGCTGGCTTCCGCCTGTTCCAGAGTTGCATGGGCAAAGGCGAAGGAAGGCGTGAACATCAATGCAGCAATGGCTGCACGAAGAGTGCTTTTCATAATAAATCTCACTTGTTTGAATGATACGTCAATCTGCATTCATTGAGACAAGTGACGGCGGCCCGGTTGCATGCAGCCGGGTTTGCGAAAGACCTGTTGGCACAGCGCCATAAAGAGTGAGGTTTGCAGCTGAGACTTCAATCTGACGCGGTATGGGTTCTGTCGTGGAATGCCCTTCGCCCGCGACGGACAAAAGAGTGCAAACCACGCAATCAGGGTGATCATCTGCAACTGCGACAAGATCAGCATCAACCGCGCCAAAACTTGAGCAAATGTCAGAAGCGCTACCGTTTTGAAGCGCAAAGCTCTCGGCAACCGGGTGCAACACCGGCACCAACATCAACAACATCAGCACTGCCATTGAAGCACGGGCTTCGATTGCGAGGCGCTGCATCCATGTTGAACGGCGTATCATAAAAAATGCTTACCCCTACCTGAGGTCAACCGCGACCGTTAATTCGTCGCAGAGTTGGTTGTGACCGCGTCATCCTTGTAAAAAGCCATGATTTCGGCCCAAGCCTCTTCGGCGGTATCAACAAAAGTAATCAATGCAGCGTCTTTTGGCGCGATAACGCCCTGATCAACCAAAAACTCGATATTGACAGCTTGTCTCCAAAAATCCTTGCCAAACATAATCACTGGCACACGCTCCATGCGGCCTGTCTGAATGAGCGTCAGCGTTTCGAAGACCTCATCCATGGTGCCAAAGCCGCCCGGAAACACCGCCACCGCTTTAGCGCGCATGATAAAATGCATTTTACGAAGTGCAAAATAATGGAAGTTAAAACATAGTTCCGGCGTAACATAAGCGTTGGGCGCCTGCTCGTGCGGCAGCACAATGTTGAGCCCAATGGATGGTGCGCCAACATCAGCAGCACCGCGGTTACCGGCTTCCATCACGCCCGGCCCGCCGCCGGTGACAACCACAAACTCGGTGTAGCGGCTGTGCGCTGAATATTCTGAAATCAGCCTGGCAAATTTGCGGGCCTCTTCATAATATTTGGAATTGGCGATCAGGTTTTTGCGCTGCGTTTCGTTTTTTGCCGCCCATGGGTCTGTGCCCGGTTCAGGAATACGTGCGCCACCGAACAGCACTATCGTTGATCTTATCCCGCGCTCTTCCAGCATCATTTCCGGTTTGAGAAGTTCAAGTTGCATCCGCACCGGGCGCAGTTCACGGAGTTTCAAAAACTCTTCATCGCGGAAAGCCAATTTATAGGCTTTCGAACGCGTTTGTGGCGTGTCAGGCATTTTATCGACAGCGCGGGCATCTTCTTCAGCATTGGCCAGCGGTGTGTAGCTTGGCGGAACCTTAAAATTCATCTTTGGACCTTGGAATTGGACACGAAGCAAATCATGTCATGTCTGTGTGATTGCATGTGCGATTGACGCTTGGAGTGGTTTTCTTTAACCCGCCGAATGAATTGCCGCCAGCCAGAAACGGATATGCCATGAGCACCGCCGATCACTCTTCTTTAGCCAACACAATCAATGCAGCTTTTGACGCGAAAGAATCAATTTCAACGTCCACCAAAGGTGAAGTTCGTGACGCTGTTGAAACAGCGCTTAACATGCTCGACAGGGGTGAAGCACGCGTTGCGACACGCGGTTCTGATGGTGTTTGGGCCGTGCATCAATGGCTTAAAAAGGCCGTGCTTTTATCGTTCAAGCTGAATGATATGGCCTTGATTGAAGGCGGTAATGGCGGCGCAATGTGGTGGGACAAGGTTCCATCGAAATTTCAAGGTTGGGGCGAAGCGGAGTATCGCGCTGCTGGAATTCGATCTGTGCCGGGCTCCATCGTGCGCCGGTCAGCTTTTATCGGTAAAAACGTTGTCCTGATGCCGTCTTTTGTGAACCTTGGTGCTTATGTTGATGAAGGCACAATGGTTGACGGTTGGGCCACTGTTGGCTCGTGCGCACAAATCGGCAAAAATGTGCATTTGTCAGGCGGCGTTGGCATTGGCGGCGTGCTGGAGCCACTACAAGCAGGCCCGACAATCATTGAAGACAACTGTTTTATCGGCGCGCGCTCTGAGGTGGTTGAAGGCTGTATCGTGCGCGAGGGCTCGGTGTTGGGCATGGGCGTGTTTATTGGCCAATCCACCAAAATTGTCGACCGCGCCACCGGCGAAGTTTTCATGGGTGAAGTGCCGCCCTATTCGGTCGTGGTTGCAGGCTCGATGCCATCGGGCAATAAGCCCATAGCCAATGGCTTGGCTGCCCCCAATTTATACTGTGCCGTTATCGTGAAGCGCGTTGACGAGCGCACGCGTTCCAAAACCGCAATCAATGAATTGCTGCGCGATTGAGATTAGCAACGAAAGGCTGAAGGAAAACAATGCTCGCGCTTTTCTTCAACCCGGCTGGCCGTATAGCGCAGTATGAGTTCACGCTGGCCTGGCTCTTTTGGTTTCTGCTCGAACTTGGATGTGTCTTTGGCTTTATGGCGGCCGAACCCAAGACGCCATCTTATTCCTATTGGTTTTTATTCGGCATGGCAGTTTCCAGCTTTTCGACAGTCTCTGTTGTGATGCTCGGCATTAAACGGTTGCGCGATGCTGCTATGCCGGTTTGGCTCGCTATTATATTTTTGGTCCCGCTGGTATCTTTGATTGCCCTCGTTATGTTGTCCAATATGCCAACGCGCCACGACAAGCCGGTCAATTAGATTAAGGACAATGCGCCGGTTCGTTTGCGGCGCATTGTCGGGTTAAATCTTCTGCCGAGCGGCTCGTACTGGTTTATAAGTCTGAGCCGGTTGGACCAGATCAGTTGTTGTAACGATCATAGAGCATTTCAGCTTCACGAAGCTTCAATCCAATTGGTGTGCCATCTTGGTTGGCTTGGATTGCGGCGTAGTCAGGCGCGGAATGGAGCGAACCTGTTGCACCATTAATCATTGACTGGGCAAATGCTGGTGCTGAAAGAGCTGCGAAGGTTGCAGTTACGAGAATAAATTTTTTCATGGTCATCATCCTTTTTGGTTTTCAAAATCTGACAGATCAAGTCTTGGGAGAAACACCTGTCAGTTCCGGCAGCTCATCTGCCAGTGATAGGAAAACGGTGCCGGGAAACGAAAAGTTCCAGTTACAAAAATTTAATGAAACTCACGAAACTGTGCCCTTGAACTGCCTTAGTAAATCGTGGCACCCTGATTTCGTGTTCAATAACAGCCAGTTATGATTTTGATCGATGCCACATTTATCGCGCGAAAGATCATCGTGCCATTATTCTTAAGCCATCGCACTTAAGTGTGATCAGATTGGCATCCACCGTTACCGCGCAAATTGGGTCTGGGGTTCTGATCATCTAGCGGCCGCTGCCAGAGCTGCTCATGACAATCAAAAATATATTGGTTATGTATTATCTATGAACCCAACTTCCCCCACAGCTCTGCTGCAAAACCTGATCGCCTGCAATTCCGTAACGCCGCTTGAAGGCGGCGCGCTCGGTGTTTTGCAAAACATGCTGACACCGCTCGGCTTCAAAATTGACCGGCCAATTTTCAGCGATACAAATACGCCCAATATTGAAAACCTTTATGCGCGGCGCGGCACCGAACGCCCGCATTTGATGTTTGCCGGCCATACCGATGTGGTGCCAACGGGCGACGCTCAAAAATGGACGCACGCGCCGTTTTCAGGCGCGATAGAAAACGGCATGCTGTATGGCCGTGGCGCGGTGGATATGAAGGGCGCTATCGCCTGCTTCATTGCTGCGCTTGGCCAGCTTGATGCCAAAGGCATTGAACTTCCAGGATCGATCTCATTGCTGATCACCGGAGATGAAGAAGGCCCGGCAATAAATGGCACGGTCAAATTACTCGAATGGGCCAAACAGCGCGGCGAACATTGGGATGCCGCTTTGGTCGGCGAGCCGACCAACCCGGAAGCCTTGGGCGACATGATCAAAATTGGCCGTCGCGGATCTGTGTCAGGCCAAATCACAGTTCACGGCAAACAGGGCCATGTGGCTTATCCGCATTTGGCAGAAAACCCGGCACGCGGCATTGTGGCGTTGTGCGCAGCTTTAATGGCAACCCCGCTTGATGATGGCAGTGCTGATTTTCAGCCAAGCAATTTAGAAGTCACAACAATAGATATGGGCAATGCAGCCTCTAATGTGATTGCCGCAGAAGCATGTGCGTCGTTCAACATCCGGTTTAACGACCATTGGTCACTTGCGGGTTTGCGCTACGATATTGAGGGCCGGTTGAAAAATGCTGCCGGAAATATTCGCTACACCGTTCAGTGGAAACCTTCGCCCTCTGACGTGTTTTTAACCCGCGATGAAAAGCTGATAGCCACGCTGTCGGGTTCGATTAAAAAAATCACGGGCCGCCTGCCAGCGCTTTCAACCACCGGCGGTACGTCTGATGCGCGGTTTATCAAAAACTATTGCCCGGTGGTGGAATTCGGGCTTATCGGGCAAACCATGCATATGGTCGATGAGCGGGTTGCTGTGAGCGATTTGGAGCAGCTCACTGCTATTTACGAGCGGTTTATTTGTGATTGGTTCGGGATTTAACCACCCCTTGCGGCTCGCATGAACGCTGCAATTTTTGCAGTATCTTTTGCGCCCGGTGCACTTTCCACGCCGGACGAAATATCCAGTCCCGGCGGGTTTGCAATGGCTAGGGCCGCCGCCACATTGCCTGCATCCAAACCGCCTGCCAGCAAATAATCAACATCGTTTGCCAAATGCTGGACCAAATTCCAATCAAATGAAACGGCGTTGCCACCCGGTAAAACGGCATTTTTCGGTGGCTTTGCGTCGAGCAAAAACCGGTCGGCAATACCCACAAATGGTGTCAATTTTGCAAGGTCTGCCGCCTCGCTAATGGCCAAAGCCTTCATTACTGGCAGACCATATGTGGCTTTTACATCTGCGACCCATTGCGGCGTTTCGTGGCCATGCAATTGCAAAATATCGGGCTTCATCACAGATACGATTTCCGCTAACTCACTATGGCTTGCATTAACCGTGACAGCGACTGTTTTAAGCCCGCCAGCCTTAGCGCGCGCGGCCAATAAAGCCGCCTGTTCAACAGAAACATGGCGCGGGCTTTTGGCAAAGAAAATAAACCCCGCATGGGTGGCGCGACCTGCAATTACAGCGTCAACAGCCTCCAAAGTTGAAAGCCCGCAAATTTTTATATCGCCTGTGTATTCCATCAGAACCGTGTAGCGGGCGTTTGCGGGCAGAGCAAGGAAGGCGAAGATGGCCTGCTCGAATTGCTATAACGCCCTCCATGTCTGCCTATCTGAGAAAGACCAAGCCAATTTTCTTTCTTGGAGCTGAATTGGCCTCTTAAAATCCGGCCTTCAGGGTTACAGTTGCGCCATAGCGCTTTTCATCAGGTGAAATCACGCCATAACCTGACACATCAACGGCCAGACCACCGGCAAAGCGCATTCCAAGCCCAGCTTCAAGCGCCACAGACGAGCGTGAACCACCACCCTGTTTCACCGTGAACGGTGTTGGCGAACCGGCCAAAGTGCGGGTTGTGGTCGATGATGTGTCGAGGAATTCGTGCTGATAGGCTGCACTGACATGCGGAGTAAACACCATGCTTTCGGTTTCAATACGGCTGGCAAGCTGGAGACCAACAACACCAACGAGGCTACTGCGTTTTGAGCCCGAAACTGTGAGGTTCAAAGCCCCTGCACCGGTTTCAGTGTAACCTTCGTCAGTATCCATTGCAAATTTCAGGCCTGCAATGGGTGCAATCGTCAGCGGCACTTTATCGCCGATGGTAAAGCCATTTCGCACCATGACCTCACCGGCAATGGTTGTGCCGCCGTAATTGGCGGTCGCTATTTTAGTCAGCGCACCGACATTAAATGAACGTTGGGAGTGGGTATCATGTTTTGAATACGATCCGCTTGCTGTCAGGCCAAAACCGGTTGATTCAGGTGCAGTTGCACCCATCGCTAAATAGCCGCCACCATGGAATGAATTGGTTTTGCCTTCAATGGCTTTGCTTTTCCCAAACTTCGCCATTGAATGACCAAGGCTTGCGCCAACTGTCAGGTTTTGGCCCATCGCCACTTCAACGCCTGCACCGACGCCACCCAAGGAAGAATTGCCGCTGCCGTTGCTGGATCCGGTTTCACCAAATCCACGCGCCCAAAAGCCGACCGCGCCTTGTCCTTGCTCAAGCACCGGCTCGAATGCAGTTAGCTCACCTGCTTTGCGGGCTTTTTCATAGGCTAAAATGCCTGCGTCGCTGCGGCGCATACCCGAAGCTGTGGCGACTTTCTGCATCAAGCTGCCAAAGCCTTTGGCCGCGCTATTGCCCACGTTAACAACAGCTGATGTTGCAGCACCGGTGATTTGGGCAATCAGGCCCGGAGCATCTTCAGCTTTAACCGCTGCCAAAGTGTCAAACAATTCGGCACCGTCTTTGTTGGCATAGGTTAAGCCGGTGAGGATTTTGCCATTTTCGCCCAAGTTCAGCTTTTCAAGTTGTGTGTTCAAAACATCGCGGTTGCGAATGGCTAGAACCAGACCCTTTGTTGACGCTTCAACCGTCCCAAACAGGCTGGTTGCGCCTGATACGATCACATCCGTAAACCGTCCAACCACAGCGCCGGCTGTGCTGGTGAAGGTTTCATAGGTGCTTTTCAGTGCGTATTTATCGCCCGTGGCGCTGACGTTCAACGTGCCGCCAAGCGTAACATCACCAACGGCTGCCAAAGTGTCGTGGTCGCCATTTTCAGCTATATTCAAGGATGTTTCGGATTTTGAGGTGAGTGTTAAATTGCCACCAGCTTTCAAGGTTTCAAATTGTGTGAGGTCGCCACTCATACCAATTTTACCGGACGAAATAACGTTGCCGCCGATGTCTAAATCACCTTTGACCAACAGGGTTCCGTCGTTCAAGAAGTTATCAAATCCAGATATTGCGGCTTTTGACGAGGTACCCATTGATCCATTGTTGATAAAATCGCCTTTGCCGGCAACGTTGCCGCGTATATTAATGCTACCATTTACGCCATTCAGGACGCCGCCATTGACAATACCGGACAGATTGCTGCTGCCGGCTTTAACATTCAGCAGTCCGCCAATGAGCCCGGATGATGTGAATGTGCCGCCATCGACATTGACGTTTTCAGAAACAACGCCGCTATTGTTAAATTCGCCGCCCATCACTTGCAAATTTACAATATTGCCACCATTTGAACCTTTGCCAAGGCTCGACACGCGATCAATCTTACCGCTGGCATTATTGGCAAATGTGCCCTCTGCAGCGATACCTATGGTTTGAATTGCGCCACTGTTTTGCAATGTGCCAGCTGTTACAACGGTGTCACCGATTTTGGCGTCGTTGTTGTTGACGAGTGTGCCTCCATCAATTTTCGCGCGCTCGATCGTGCCGTTATTGGTGGTCACACCGCCCGATTGTTCGAGGCCGGCAATTGTGCCCTTGGCCTGATTGACCAACGTTCCACCTTTTTGATCGATATGGCGAATTGAGCCATCGCTGATTGCTGTGCCAAAGTTTATCAGACCGCGGGATATGCCATTTTCATTGTTCACAAAACTTGCGCCAACGGCAATCGTTGCTGAGCCGAGCGCCTTATTGTTGGTCAAAGCGCCGCCTTCAATCAAGGCTTCGCCCAAGATTGTGCCATTATTAACAAAGCTTCCGGCAGTTTGCGAAACAGTGCCAATCTGGCCCCCATTGGAAACTATTCCCCCATTTTTCAGTGTATCGATCGTGCCGCTCAAATTATTGGTGAGCGTACCTTTTTCCTGCACTTCGAGAACCGTGATGGCTCCGTTATTAACGATCGTGCCGTTGATCATTTTTGCGGTGGCAATAATTCCAGTGCCATTGTTGGTCAAAGTTCCGGAAACGATCGTGGCGCTGTTTATTGAGCCATTATTGGTGGTGATGCCGGCCGACTGTAGTAATGTATCGATTGTGCCGCTTGCAGCATTGGCCAAATTGCCGGCACCCATAATGACGTTTTCGATGAAGCCTGCATTGCTGGCGCTGCCATCGTTATTGAGGCTGCCGATAATTCCAGTTTTATTATTGGTCAAAGTGCCGGTTGCCAGAACAGCGATATTAGCAATTCTGCCGCTGTTTAATAAAGCGCCGCCAGCCATCGTGGTTTGGTCAATAACGCCGCTGCCATTGTTCGTAAATGTGCCAGCTTTGACATTAACAATGGTTATCTTGCCATCATTTGTTGAAACGCCGGCCTCTTGCGTTAGTCCATGAACATTGCCTGCAGCATCATTGGTGAACGTACCGCCTTGCTGAATGACGTTTAGGATTGAGCCGCTATTGGTTGAAATGCCATTATTGGTCAGGCTTTTCACCGTGCCGCCAACGTTCAAGAAATTAGTTCCAGCTTTCACCTCCACGGTACCCATGGATTTTTTATTGGTAAGAATACCACCTTCCAGCAAAGTGTTGCCCAAAATTGTGCCATTATTGGTCAGATTGCCAGCGGTTTGCGTGACTGTGCCAATCTGCCCTTCATTGAACACTGTGCCCGCATTGGTGAGTGTATCAATTGAGCCGCCCTGATTATTGTTGAGCGTGCCGAGCTTCGACACATTAGCGTTTTCAATCTTTCCAGTGTTGTTCAGGGTTGCTGCGGCTTCGGTATAAATGCCGTTGTTAAAAACCCTCCGGCTGATTTTGACAGTTTTGATGAGACCACCGGTATTGTTGGTAAGTGTTCCCCCCAAGACATCCGCTTCAGTGATGGTTCCCTGATTGGAAGCCACGCCGCTGTAGTGATCCAGATTGGTTACAGAGCCGCCTTGCCCATTTGTGAAATTACCGTCTCTATTTTTAACGTTAAAGATCTTACCGGTGTTTAACGTCGTGCCGAAATTGCGCAGTCGCCCGACGTCGCCGCTTTGGTTGCTGACGCCAAACGCACCGCTGTTGACATCAAAATATGTGATTTTTCCATTATTGACGAGTGTGCCGTTGTTGACGATGCCCGAAATCAAATCTTCATTATTGGTGATGGTTTCGCCATTGTTGACTTGCACGTGGGGATTTGCGGCTAGAGCTGCCGATGCTGCGATTGGTTGTTCGGCTGGCGCTTCTAGCGACGCTGCAATTTTTTGCCCGTTTCGAACAACATAATCGGCCGCAGATGCACTCAGTGGAAGTGCCAAGGTTGCAGCCGTTGCCAAAGCCAGCGTTGACGCTGATGAAAAATGTAGACGCATGACATGTCCCCTGTCGTTGAGGGTTTATCGGGCGGCATTGGTAAACTTCGGCTGGACTGGAATGGTTAGCAAGGTTTGAACTTGGCCACATGCTTAAGCTGCAGCGAACATTGATGTTTAAGCGAGCACCAAAATATGTGTTTAATACCACGTAGGCAGGCGTGATTAACAGCCTGTGACCAAAAACTATTCAAAACCTATCGATTGCAATTTGCTGCCATTACGCTTTAGCCATGCACGGCAGGCATCACTATCGGGGCATAGTTTGCCGCACAAAGCCCAAAACTTTGGCCCGTGGTTCATTTCGGTTAAATGCGCGACTTCGTGGGCGACCAAATAGGCAATGACTTTTGGCGGGGCCATCATAATACGCCACGAAAATGACAGATTGCCATCAGACGAGCATGATCCCCAGCGGCTGGTCGTGTCTTTGAAGCGGATTGATTTGACCCGCCTTCCGGTATCGGAAGCAAGCTTTAAGGCCATGGGTTCAATTGTCGCTTTGGCTTCTTTCTTAAGATGATCGGCAACGCGGCGGGCAAGTGCTGCTTCTTGCCCATAGATGTGAATTTCAGGGCCAGCCTCGCCCGCGACCACAGTGTTGGCTCCCCGCCCGGGCCGGTGCACAATTTTATGGGCGACGCCTTTGATCGGCACCTTTACGCCAACGCGCAGATTGGGCCTTTCAGGATAGGCGTTTAGTTTTTCCCCGAGCCAGCCGAGGTGGCGGCTGACGAACGCCATGATTTCAACCTCCCGCACATGGGTTGGCGCTGTCACTTTGGCTGCATCGCCGTTGCGTCCAATGCGCAACGTCAAGCGATTGGCACGGGAGCTGCGCACAACATTAAGCGCAATTGTGCGCAAACCGACCTGAAGCGTTTCGGGCAGCAGAGTTTCTGATTTTGGCGCGCGCAAAAAACCGAACATAAGGCCTGATATCTGATTCTTGAAAACGCAGCACCGCGCGAAAACGTGTGCTCCATCTTTTTGAAAGGCATTCGAAAAAACTTAAAACAAAAACGCCTGACGGGAGGGAACGTCAGGCGTTTCAGTCAGATGAAAGAACTCAAGACTACGTCTGTCTCAATCTTCTTTAACATCCGGTACGGTTCTGCTTTTAGGCGCAGCATCACGGGCGGCCATAAAGCGTTCGAACTCTTCTTTGTCTTTGGCACGGCGCAATTCGCGGGCATAAGAATCAAACTCTTCGCGCATCTCATCCAGCTTACGGCGCTCTTCGGCCAAACGGTTCAACTCGCTGTTGCGCCAATCATCAAAAGCCATGTTGCCGGTGGCGTTAAAACCCTGACGGCTTGAACGGTGCTCGCGGTACCATTTGGAACCGGGATTGGATTTCATGTTCATTTTAGCATTCATAGTTTCGCGCAGTGAACCACCATTTTCTCGCCAAGCATGGAGGCGTTCACCCCAAATAATATAAGCGAGCATGGCTAAACCAAGCGGTGCAAACACGATGAAACCACCCACCATCAAGGCGATTGTGGCCGGTGTCCATGCCGGGCGGATCATCGGCAAAGAATGGGCGCGGTGGGTCGAAGTCGTCATTAAACTGTCCTTTCAAAAAGACGTCGTGGCGGCGTCACTTACCGCTTGCACTTTACGTGGTGATTGAAATCGGTGGATTCAAGAAACAAAATTTGGTATTTGATAACGCTCTGATTTTGCTGTTATTTTTGAGCAATCAACAAGGCCGCAAGGCCAGCAAGCAGCCCCCAGAACGCCGCACCGACGCCAAATACCGCAATACCCGATGCCGTGACTGTGAGCGTAACGATGGCGGGAAAGCGTGTAGCCTCATCTTTCATGGCCAATGCAACTGCGCCCATCAATGGGCCGAGTAGCGCAAGGCCCGCAACCATAATGATCAAAGCGAATGGCACAGCTGAAACAAGCCCAGTGATCGACGCTCCAAACAGCGCAAAAAGGAAATAACAACCGGCGTAGAAAATGCCGGTTATCCAGCGTTTGTCTTTATCTGGGTGGGCCTGAGGCTCTATGCAAATGGCCGCTGTAATCGCCGACAGATTGGTGGTTGACGCACAAAAAGGGGCGGTGAGCAGCGAAATAAAGCCGGTAAAGCTGATCAATCCACCGGGCGGCGGCTGATAGCCATAGGTGTTGAGCACTGCCAAGCCCGGAAGATTCTGAGACGCCATAGTCACCAGATAAAGAGGCACGCCGAGGCCAAGCATTATGGTTGGGTCAAAACCGGGCATGACAAACTCAAAATGCGCAAACCCAAGATCTGAGGTGAGGTCGATACGGCCCAACACATAAGCCAGCGCAATACCGGCAAATAAAACGCCAATGGCAGCCAGTGTCGGCACAAAACGGCGCAGCACCAAAAACACCAGCACCAAAGGCAACAATAGCAAAGGCTCCGCCACCGCATTTTTGGCGGCATTCATCGGAAATGCAATCAAAATACCGGCAAGCATAGCGGCAGCAATGGCTTGCGGAATACGCGATACCAAATCAGTCAATGGTTTGACCAGGCCGGTGATAATCAACAGCACGGCCGATACAATAAACGCGCCCACCGCATTTTCTATCGAGACGCCGGTTGTTGCGCCGATCAAAGCTGCACCCGCCGTTGAATAAGCCGCAACGATTGGCATTTTATAGCGCCACGACAATAATCCGGATTCAATGCCGACTGCCAAACAGATTGCGGTAATCCAGCTGGCGGTTTGTCCGGTTGTTGCGCCAACGGCCTGCGCCGCAGAAATGATGATTGCCAGCGTGCCGCCGAAACCCACAAAGGAAGCGGTGATAGCAGCGGAAAGCGCTGAGGTTGGAAACTTATCCATTAAAAGCTCTACTATTATTTGATGTGAAGAAAGGCGGTGCGGCAACCAAAACCAACATTGCCGCCAGCGGAAGGCAAAACCCGTAGCCAACCACAGAAAACCCAATTGCACCGGTTAAGCCGCCAACAAAAAACATCAAGAATACCCAGCCCAAAACAGACAGGCTGGAAAGATGGTGATTTGGCTTGGTTTGGCCGTTTCCAATGCGAATTCCAATATCAGTCAAAATTCCGGTGATATGAGTTGTTCGCATACGGGCACGGGTTATTTTTGTAATGGTGGCGTTTTGCAGGCCCATAATAAAACAAAGCAAGCCGGCTGATAGGCCAAACGAGACGACAGTGCCGCCACCGACCAGGCCCACGACGCCAAAGCCCAAAATGAGTAGCGCTTCCAAAAGTATCGGTCCGGCAAACTGACGCCCCCAAAATCTCCGCCGCAGCTGATTGATTAAAAAAGCTGAAAAGGCTGCGCCGAGGCAAAAGATTAGAACGGCGACTGCCGCCGAAAGCGCCGATTTGGTTGCGCCAAGAACAATATTATCGCTAATAGAGGCCAATATACCGGTCATGTGCGAGGTGTATTGACCGATTGCCAAAAAGCCGCCGGAATTCATAGCCCCGGCCGTAAATGCAAAAATGAAGCTCAGCGCACTGTCTGTTGGCGGTGAGCGATGATGGGCCGCCAACAAAAGCCAGACCCGCTTCAAATTGTGCACTATACTGGGTTGTCGCACTGATTTAGCCGCCCTTTGC
>JANOPZ010000015.1:0-16345 GCA_031422195.1 Limoniibacter sp.
GCCTTCATAATGCGAGGATGCTCTGAGTTTTGCGAATCCTCGGCTAGCAGCAATTCTTCAAAGAGCTTCTCGCCGGGCCGAAGGCCGGTAAAGCTGATCAGAATTTCATCAGCATCGCATTCTTTGGTTGCATCTGTCACCGGTCTAAATCCCGATAGCTTGATCATGCGTGCCGCCAAATCTGCAATTTTAACGGACTCGCCCATATCCAAAACGAATACATCGCCGCCTTTCCCCATAGCCCCGGCTTGAATGACCAATTGTGCCGCTTCCGGTATCGTCATGAAATATCGCGTTACATCGGGATGGGTCACAGTGACCGGCCCTCCATTGCGAATTTGTCTGCTAAACACAGGCACAACTGAACCTGATGAGCCGAGCACGTTGCCAAATCGCACCATCGAAAATATGGTTTTGCTGCCCGCCGACGCCAGTGCTTGACACACCAATTCAGAAATCCGCTTGCTGGCACCCATGAAATTGGTAGGCCGCACAGCTTTATCCGTTGAGATTAAAATGAAGTTGCTTACGTTCAGTTCATGAGCTGCTTTGGCGATAATAAATGTGCCGCACGCATTATTGCGGAGCCCTTCGGCGATGTTCTTTTCTACCAATGGGACGTGTTTATACGCCGCTGCATGATAAATTGACTCAACCTCATATTGATTCAAAACCGCTCTAACTCGGCTGTCGTCGAGCACGTTGGCTAACACCGGAATAATCGGGGTGTTTAAAAACAACCCGGATCTAATTTCAATCAGATCTTGTTCTATTTGATAAAGTGCAAATTCTGACGCTTCAAACAGCACTAAGGTTTTTGGCTTTTGCCGCAAAATTTGGCGGCAAAGTTCAGTGCCGATAGACCCGCCAGCACCCGTGACCATCACTGATTTTCCGCGTATATTGGCATCCAGCAAATTTTCGCGAGGTGCTACCGGTTCACGTCCCAGCAGATCTTCAATTGAGACATTCTGAATGTCGTTAATACTGGCTTTGCCGCTTAGTAGATCATCGAGACCGGGAATGGTCTGCACTTCAACAGGAAGTTGCTCCAGAGACTTAATAATCTCGCGCCGCCGTGTCATGCTCGAACTTGGAAGGGCTAACAAAATAGACTTAGGCTGATAGCGGCTTATCAAATACGGGATTTTAACCGGATCATAAACACGAAGACCCTCAATAACCTGGCCTTGCAAAAGCTGACTATCGTCAATGTACGCTACCGCAAACATCTGGCCGGAGCGTTGGAGCGAAGCCACCAATTGACGCCCGGAAGCACCCGCCCCATAAACGATAACCGTTGACCTGCCACGCAATTCTCGTTTTGAATACACCATACGTACAGTAAAACGAATGCCGACAAGCCCGATGAATGCTAACAAAAAGAAAATCAATGGCACCGACCGCGGCATGAATATGTCAAAGCCGCGTGAAATTAGATAAAACGCAACAACTGCAAAGCCGATACCGATTGCCATCAAAGGCACAATGCGTGTTGATAAAAAGCGGATAACAGATCGATAGGTGCCAATAGAATATAGCACTGCAGCGGTCGCAGCTACCACGACAGCAACCATTATCAAGAACGACGAATTTCCTAAGAAACCCCAATAATCCAGCCTTAGATACATAGCCAAAATAACCGATAATGTCAGCATGACGATGTCAGAAGTCATTTGGACGAATGTTTTGGCGCGCCGGGGAAGGGCGAAAAGAGGAGTGAGGGCAACACTTAAAAAATGGAACATTTACAACCAAGTGCGCGTTTGAATTATTTACGGTTAATTTACCTTTACCGAAACGTACTACTCCGTTCGGCCTTAAATCTTCAAGGGCCCATCTTATCTGTATCGGGCGCCAAATCACCTAACGCTTCAACCAATGCCCCTAGATGCCTTTCATAGCCCTTCCAACGCTGCACTGACGTTGAATAAATCGGCTGGCGCACCTGCCATTTTGAAATGGTTGCAACCTGATTGTTCGTTTCATTAAACTTCAAACATGCATCATTCCAAGGCAACCCAACGTGTGCAATTAACGCCCGCGCCCGCGGCTCCAGGTCGCTCACGGTCTGCTCATAGGGCATGTCAAAAATCTCAATTTCCGACACCTTCTTCCAATGCTCCATCAACGACCAATACTCCCGATAATAAAACCCCAAAACATCCAACCTCTTGGAATAAAGATGGGTTTCATCAAGCGGGCTTGTGTAACATGACAGGCAATTGTCGATTGGGTCTCGCGTGCAATGGATGATTTTTGAGCCCGGGAACAAAATGTTGATCAGCCCGACATAGAAAAAATTGCTTGGCATTTTATCTGCATATCGCTTGGATTTATTGCTGAACTCTAAAAGGGTAGTGAGATACCCGTTTGCCAAAGAGTGCACATCATTCTTCTTTAATGCATGAAGTTTGGTTTTATACTCATTCCCGCGAGGATCGTTTGGTGAAATCATCGTGTTTATGCGTTGAAGTGCGAGTTGCTCGCCTACGCCATAAACATCTGGATGGCTGGAGAGTATTTGCTCGGTCAATGTGGTCCCGGATCGAGGCATGCCGATAATGAAGATCGGTTTCGTGCTGGCATGCCCCAAGGATTTCTTTTCTAGAATTAAGTCTCTTGAATATACGTCGCGCAATAGATTTGTTCGCTCAATCATCAGCTGGCGCACATTTCTCATATCATAAGTGTCGGCTGCCTTTTTGAAATAGGCAAAAGCTTTGTCATACTGCTTGGCGTCATTGAATATTTTACCCGCCGCATAGCCAAAGTACCTTTGCCGTTTTTGTTCAGGATTGGCGTTATAGGCCCGTTCAATGAGTTCAATCTCAGGCTCACTGCCACTAAACTTAGCACTGGTCGCAAACACTGTAATGGCATCATCATTTACAGGGTTGTCTCGAACAACAGACCTTGAAAGTTCAAACGCTTCGTTCATTTTGCCCAATTGCTGCAAAATTGCTGCCTTTAACGTTTTAGCCAATTGGTTTTCTGGTTGAAGGTTAAGTGCCACATCAACGTGAACCAGAGCATCGGCGGCAAGGCCGTGCTTCATGCAGACCTCTGCCATCGCATAATGAATTGCGTAATTGCCGTGGCCCTTTTTTAATGCCCGCCTCACATAACCAACGGCATCACGGGTTGCCCCAAGCTTTGTTGCGATTTGGGCCATAACATAATTGGCCTCCACATGGTCGGGCACATCTTTTAAGACGAGTTTCAAGAGGCGCACAGCGTCTTGGGTGTTCCCCGCCCGCAGCAATTGCTTGCCGTTTTCCAGCATTTCCTTGTGTAAGGTTGAGCGTTTATCAATTGGAAGGGCGTGCGCTTTTTGCTGCCCGCCTGCCATTTTATTGAATGAGGACAATGATTTCATGGTGGCGCTCCCGGTCGTCAGCTTTGGGTTCGATATAGACTTGCTGTAAATTTTATTAGTTTTAATCATTGAGAGACACAAAATTTGCGGTAAAATGCAAAAAGCTGCCGGGATACACTTTTAACCAATCGAAAATTTTCAGGCTATCTTTTTAGGTGACAAGGTCTCTTTTCAAGCGAATCGCGATGTTTTATCCGAATCTGCATGGCAGTGTTAAAAACATGCTAAAATTCGTATCTATATGTAACATGACGTGACTTTCGATTTGCACTGATTAATAGAAGCTTAAGGGTTGCGAACATCAGCGTTAATTTCGTGGCTTTTGTGCAACAGCAGGCTCGAAGCGTCATCCAAACTTCACAAACAATGGCCTTGTTAGGTTGCACACCGCGCCGCTTACCGTATTTTAACTTTCGAAAGAGGGGCGGTCTCGCATCTATTTCATTTAAACCCTGTCCCGACCATTCAGCTGAAATGCGGAACAGGGGCAACAACCAGACTGGAGAATACACATGAAACTCAAGAGCCTTCTTCTCGGTTCTGCCGCAGCCCTCGTAGCCTTCTCAGGCGCACGCGCTGCCGACGCCGTAATTGCCGAGCCAGAGCCAGTAGAATATGTTAAAGTTTGCGACGCATACGGCGCAGGCTACTTCTACCTCCCAGGCACAGAAACCTGCTTGAAAATCGGCGGCTTTGTCCGTTACGAAATCAACTACACATCTGCCTCTGCAGGTGCTGCTCCTAACAAAAAGACTTGGGACAAAACCACTCAAGCCAACGTCACTTTGTCTGCTAAATCAGACACCGAAATGGGCGTTCTTGAAGGCTTTATGGAGCTGACAACAAACAAAACCAACGCTGGTGTTAACGGCACACCTGGTTCGTCTGCAATGGCGATCGACTCTGCCTATATCTCCCTCGGCGGTTTGAAAATGGGCTTTTTCTCAAGCGCATTTGACGGCGGTATCGGCGGCGAGAACGATGGTCTTGGTGGCACAACCAGCAACACCATTCAGTACACTTTCGCTTCTGGCGGCTTTGACGCCACAATCGGCCTGAATGAAGATACTGGCACTCTTCTGAACAGCGAACGTAACTACACACCAAACGTTTCTGCTAACGCTGGCTTCTCTGCCGGCGCAGTAGCAATTCGCGCATTCATCAACTATGATGACAAAGAAAACGCTCTTCAGAAAGACGCTGTAGCATTCAAACTCCGTGCTACTGCTACTGTAACTGAAGGCGGCACTCTTGGTGTTGCAGTGGTTTATGCCAACAACCCAGCTGAAGCATGGAATGCTTCAACATGGTCAGTTGCTGCATCTTACACCCAGAAAATGTCTGACACTTTGACAGCTTCGCTCGGTGCACAGTACTTCGGCGACACAAACTTCAGCGCTGTAGGCACACCTAGCCGCTTTACAGTTGGTGCAAACGTTGACTGGACACCGGTTACCAACTTCTTGGTACGTGCCCAGATCCAATATTCTGACCCAACAGGTAATGCGCTTGCAGCTGCAAACGCCAACACAACAACAGCCCGTTTGCGCTTCCAGCGCTCATTCTAATCGACTGCGCTCAGGCGCATTCGTTTAGACGGTTGAATGAAGCCCGGCAAGAAACTGCCGGGTTTTTTTTGTTGATGATTTTCGTCATTCTCAATTTTAAGCCAGCTGAAATCCCGCGTAACCTAAAAGCCACAGTCGATTTAAGCAGAGCTGTCACATTGATATTTCAGCGTTATTTGCGAGCACTGCCACAAAACTGTTATTGGGCTGTCACACTCCATTTCTATTCCCGCAGCAGGCCGGACATGGTTTCAGGCCAGACTTAACAGGAATGGAAATTCAAATGAAACTCAAAAGCCTTCTTCTCGGCTCTGCCGCAGCCCTCGTCGCCTTCTCAGGCGCACGTGCTGCCGATGCCGTAATTGCCGAGCCAGAGCCAGTAGAATACGTTAAAGTTTGCGACGCCTTCGGCTCCGGCTACTTCTACCTCCCAGGCACAGAAACCTGCCTGAAAATCGGCGGATACGTCCGTTATGAGATCAACTACACTTCGGCCAGTGCGGCTGTTGGAAGCCAAAAAACTTGGGACAAAAGAACGCAAGCCAGCTTGAGGGTGTCTGCTAAATCAGAAACCGAAATGGGCACTCTTGAGAGCTATGTTGAGTTAATCGGAAGCCAAAGAAACGCTGGCGTAAACGGTACAGCGTCCAATGTCCCGTTTGGCATTGATTCTGCCTACATCTCGCTCGGTGGCTTGAAAATGGGCTATTTTGTAACTGCGTTTGACGGTGGCATCGGCGGCGAGAACGATTATCTCGGCGAAGCAACCAGCAACTCAATTCAGTATACTTTCGCATCTGACGGCTTTGATGCCACAATTGCGTTGAATGAAGATACCGGTCCTGCTCCAACTACCGAAGGCAACTATACGCCAAACGTCTCTGCAAACGCAGGCTTCTCTGCCGGCGCAGTGGCAATCCGCGCGTTCATCAGCTATGATGACAAAGAAACAGCCCTTCAGAAAGATGCTGTGGCATTCAAGCTTCGCGCTACAGCTACTGTAACTGAAGGCGGCACTCTCGGTGCTGCATTCATTTATGCAAACAATACATCAGAAGTATGGGACCGTTCTACATGGTCGGTTGCTGCCTCATACACCCAGAAAATGTCTGATACTTTGACAGCCTCGCTGGGCGCCCAGTATTTCGGCGACACAAACTTCAGCGCAGTTGGCACGCCGAGCCGCTTTACCGTTGGTGCAAACGTTGACTGGACACCTGTCAAGAATTTCTTGGTACGCGCCCAGATCCAATACTCAGACCCAACAGGCAATGCGGCTGCAGCTGCAAACGCCAACACCACAACAGCCCGCTTGCGCTTCCAGCGTTCGTTCTAATCGGCTGCGCTTAGCCGCATTCGTTGAGACGGTTGAACGAAACCCGGCAGTAAACTGCCGGGTTTTTTTATGGGTTGTCAGTTGGGCAAAAATTCTAGCGTAAACATACCAGCTTCCTATAAATTGGATTTTGGATTTGTCTTTTCAGCTAAAGTTTTCTTCTACTCTTTCAAAGTAAGTTTTGCTCACTGCCCACTGGCGTCAATAACTATGAGTATTGGCCCAGACAACATTCCGACCTTTCTCCACAGCCAATTGCCAGATCAATAGTCTCTATACCGATGAATTGACGTTTGCAGTTATCACCTCGTGTTAAAAACACTTGAATTGCTGTTAACTTTCCATAAACACTTACGCCGTTGAACGCGCTGCGTTTATAGTGCGGTTTAGGATGAACTCTGTAAGGGACAGTAGGCTCATGTGTGATTGGCGACGTTGGATTTGGCCTGGTATTGTTACCACGCTACTTTTGGGTGTTTTTGCGGTATGGCTGCGCTCGGGGCCAGTTGAGGCTGAGTTAGCCAATCTGGCTGGAGGTGCTTTATCTTCAACGCAGCCTTGGGCCCAGGTCAAACTTAATGGCCGCGATCTGACCTTGAACGGCGTAGCGCCATCAGAAGAAGCAAAGGCAGAGGCCACAAAGATCGCCTTGGCAGCCTATGATGTGCGTATCGTTAACAATCAAGCCGGGTTAATTGAACTTGCAAACCCATATCTATTTGGTGCGTTAAAAGCATCTGAAGGCGTCACACTCTCGGGTAATGTGCCTGATGAGGTTACCCGCGTTGAGTTGGTTGCCAAAGCCCAAGCCGCAATGCCGGGCATTGCCGTCATTGATAAGTTGACACTGGCCCGCGGTGCGCCAGCCGGTTTTGCTGTTTTGGCAAGTTTTGCAATTGACCAGCTGCCACGCTTTACCAGTGGCGAAGTTGGCCTCAACAATATGGCTCTTGCAGTTAACGGCTTGACAGACACCCCGGAGGTTTTTGCTGATGCGCAAGCGGCCCTTGTGGGCGCGCTTCCGGAAGGCCTGACAATTGCCGCTGCCACAATTGCGCCGCCGCCTGCGCCGGTGGCGGTCGCATTAGCAGCAACAACCACAACGCTTACTTTAGCGCCTGAAGCTGGCAAATCCGGCGAACCTGTTACACTCACTGCAACCGTGATTGCGCCACAGACAGTGCCAACTGGCTCTGTAATGTTTTTCGATGGATCAACAGCGATTGGCTTTGAGCCGCTTAATGCCGGTGTGGCAACGCTAACGCTAACGCGGACGCTCGGCGATGGCGACCATGAACTGAGTGCGCGTTATGTCGGTGCTGAAATTTTTGCGCCGTCCGAAGCCGCTGCCGCTCCGTTTATCGTTGCTGTTAAACCTGCTGAGCCAGCGCCGGTGGTTATCGCGCCAATCGCGACAGCCACAACGCTTACTTTAGCGCCTGAAGCTGGCAAATCCGGCGAACCGGTTACGCTCTCTGCAACTGTAACCGTACCAGAGGGCGCGCTGATAGGCTCTGTCATGTTTATGGATGGATCAACCGCGATTGGCTTTGAGCCGATCAATGCTGGAGTGGCGACATTGACGCGTACGCTTAGCGATGGCGACCATGAACTCAGTGCACGTTATGTTGGTTCTGAAACGTTTGCGCCGTCTGTATCGGCCTCAACCCTCTATGCGGTGGCCGCCGCTGAAGTCCCTGAACCAATAGCAATTTCGCCTTATATCTGGTCTGCCACCAAAACAGGCAGCACCATACTGATTGAAGGCTATGCACCAACCGTTGAAGCCGCAGCTGCCAATGTGGCCGAAGCTGCCAAACTTGGAACCGTTGAAGATAATCAGCAAATTGGGCCCGGCGCTCTGGAAACTTATGCCGCCGCAACCGCTTACGGTATTCAATCGCTCGCCACTCTCACCAATGGCGCTGCCAGCCTGACAGATGCCGCATTGGCGATCTCCGGTGAAACACCTAACCTCGGCACTAAACTTGAAGCTGATGCAAATCTGCCTGCCTCCGCACCGGAAGGTGTCAAGGTTTCGGCCAAAATAACAGCACCTGCTGTTGCCAACTATAAATGGCAGGCTGTGAAATCGGTCGGCGGAACAACGCTCTCGGGCTTTGTTCCTTCCGTTCAAGCCAAAGCATTAAGTGTACGGAAAGCTGCTTCTGTGGCAGAACCAGTGCGTGACGCACAAACTCTAGGCGCTGGCGCACCCGGCAATTACGCCGCAATCGTTACCACGGCGCTGGATGCCCTAAAGCCGTTAAAGAGTGGCACCGCCACACTTGATAACAAAATGTTATCAGTCGTCGGTATTGCACCTGATCTTGGCATTGAAATGGTCGTTGAAAAAGCTGTGCGCAAAAACGGTTTTACAGCTGATATTTCGTCACTTGCCATCAGCCCTTACACTTGGAAAGCCGAGAAAACACTTGAAGGCATTATCCTGAGCGGTCTTGCGCCTTCGGTTGAAATGAAGGCTTTTAATGCCAAAAAAGCGAGCAATACCACTCCCATCGTTACGGACAATCAAACATTGGCCAATGGTGCACCTGCCAATTATACCAGCGCTGTTGTGTCTGGTCTGGTTGCGCTCGGGCAGCTTGAAACGGGCACGGCTGATTACGCCGACGGTAAGTTGACCATAGCCGGTGCCGCCGCAACGCAAGACATTAAATCCATTGTTGAAGGCGCGCTGACTTTGGCAGGGCACCGGAGCACGATCACCGCTGCGCAAGTGGCGGCCCCCGTTGTTGATCCTGCGCCCGAAGTAAAAGTGCCAGCACCAGCACCAGCACCTGCACCAGCACCTGCACCGGCGGCAGCAGTTGTTGTCCCTGACCTTTGTGCCGAGTTGATCAAACGTGTTATCGGATCGCGCTATGTGACATTTGAAACGAATAGTGCCGTAATAGTGGACAGCACATCGAGCGAACTCGATGAACTGCTGTTTGTCTCACAAACGTGTCCCGCTGTAGACTTTGAAGCTCAAGGCCACACCGATTCTCGCGCCAGTGATACCTACAATCAGAGCCTTTCTGAGAAAAGGGCAGCTTCAGTTGTTGAATGGATGAAAGTGCGGGGCATTGGCTCCGGTCGCTTTACATCAATCGGCTATGGCGAATCCAAACCAATTGCAGATAACAATACGGAAGAGGGCAGAGCGCTCAATCGCCGTATTGAAATCCGCGCATTAAACTAAAGGAGAAATAAATAATGTGGTATCTGATCACCAAACTCTGGCTGTTTCTCCTGATCGCTTTTTTAATCGGTCTTTATGTCGGCTGGACAACCTGCCGCACAAAAGACGCGTAACTGGCAAAGCAAGGAAACTGAATCATGCTATTTTTCATACTCCAAACTCTGCTTTTGCTGGCGATTGCCTACATTATCGGCTGCGTCATGGGATGCTGGATGCATCGTATTTATGGCGTCGAAAATAAGCCGATTTTTGCTCAAGCACCGGCTGTGGCAGCTGCAGTTGCCGCACCAATCGCAGCCGCGATGACACGCGCGCCTGAGGCACCGGCTCCGGTGGCAGAGCCTGAACCAGTCGCATTTTTTACTCCGGTTGCAGCTCCGGTCGCTGCTCGCACTCTTTCAGCAAAACCCAAAGTGGTTGCCGCACCCAAAAAATTGCCTTCAAAGCCAAAGGCTGCTGCAATCATTGCGCCCGCCAAAAAAGATGATCTCAAGCGGATCAAGGGGATAGGCCCCCAAAACGAGGCCCGCCTCAACTCATTTGGCGTCATGACGTTTGCGCAAGTGGCAGGCTGGTCTAAGAAAGACGAGGCCGATTTCGGTGAACGATTGGCTTTCCCGGGCCGTATTGAGCGCGAAGAATGGGTTGGGCAGGCTAAGATCCTTGCAAAAGGCGGCGCAACTGATTCTGCCAAACGTGTTGATAAAGGCGAAGTCGCGTCGTCAACCGCAAGTGGCCCGGTCGGCGAGATGGGCAAAGCACCAAAAGTGCTGAAAAACGCCCGCGGCGGCAAAGCCGATAACCTTACGTTGATCGACGGTGTTGGCAACGCCATTGAAAAACGCTTGTTTGGCCTCGGTATTTTCCACTTCGACCAGATTGCAAAAATGTCAAACGCCGAAGCCATATGGCTTGGTGTAGCAGTCGGCTTTCCAGGCCGTGTGCTGCGCGAAGATTGGATCGGAGAGTCCAAAATCTTGGCTTCCGGTGGCACAACTGACCACGCTAAACGTGTTGAAAGCGGCGGGATTGCTTCAAGTCATAAAACCACAGCGGCTAAAAAGAAAACCTGATCCGATTTTCAAATATCAAATGACAATGCCCGGAGCGATCTAGGGTCAGGACCTATTGATTTCATTGCCATCAAAAAACGCCATTAGCCTTTTGGGCAATTCGCCCGTTTCCAGCATCGGCACGTGACCTTGGCCTTTTACAATAATGGCTTGCATTGTCGGGGCAATCGCCTGCATTGCCGCCAGCGTTTCAGGCATCAGAAGCTGCGAATTTTCACCGCGCAGCACTAGCATCGGGTGGTTCTTCAACCCGGCAAATTGTGGCCAAAGCGTTGGCATTGGCTGTGTAAAATCAATAGCCTTGATCGTGTTAAGCAAAGCTGGATCAAAATCTGGCACAATCACGCCTTTATCATTTTGACGAAATATCGCGCGCGCCATGCGTATAAAGTCATCGTCATGTAGGGCTTCAAACGCTTTGCCATAGGCTTGTTTCAACATGCGCTGCGCATCATCAAAACTGGCTGGCCGAGGTTGCCGCTCAAGCGCAATTTTTATTTGAGCCATGCCCGCACCGCCAATTTCTGGACCAACATCATTGAGCACCACGCTCTTCATTGCGCCCGGGCGCATGCCCGCTAAAACATGCATGATCAGGCCGCCGCGGGACGTGCCAATGAAGTGGGCGTGTTCAAGACCAAGCGCTGCCATGCCTGCCAGCACATCGTTTGCTTCTGTTACAATGTTATAATTTTGCCAAGTTTTGTCATACCCAGAAAGCCCACGTCCGCGGTAATCAAATGCCACAACTTCACGGGAAGATTGCGCCGCAAGAATTTGGGCAATCGCAGAAAAATCACGCGAATTGCGGGACAATCCGGGCAAGCAAATCACAGACAGTTTTGCTGGGTTTCGAACGCCGGTAATTGAGGCGTGAAGTTGCAAGCCATCGTGTGATGAATAAAATGCGCTTCGTTCTAGGGCCGTCATAATTTGCATTCCATTGGCGATGCCGCTGAATGCTTCAAATCCTGCGAGCCTTCAACCTATTTTCGTCCAAATCGCAGATCTTGTTCAATGTCGTAGCGTCCATTAAGCCGCCATTTATAAACCTGATAATTCTCCATCACGCGCTGCACATAAGAGCGGGTTTCTGCAAACGGTATGAGTTCAACCCAATCCACAACCTCATCAATTGATTTGCCTTCAGGGTTGCCATAGCGTTGCACCCACTCATCAGCGCGGCGTGGCCCTGCATTATAGGCGATGAACGTTAGAATATAAGAACCATTAAACCGGTCGATTTGCTCGGATAAATAGCGTGCCCCTAGTGAGGCGTTATACCCGGCGTCTGACGTCAATCGCGTTTTGGAAAAGGCAACACCGGCGCGGGCGGCAACTTCTTTTGCAGTGTTTGGCATCAGTTGCAACAAGCCGAGTGCACCCGCCCCCGACATCGCGCCAACGTGAAACTCGCTTTCTTGACGCGCAATCGCGTAGACCAGTGCGCGCCCAGTGTCTGATAATTTTGCACTATCAGGGATTGCCCCCAAAGGGTGGGTGAGTGCGCCAACATTTACACCGCGATAGGCTGAAGCCTTGCCCACTTGTAAAGCCATTTTGCTCTGTCCTGCGTTTTCAGCCATCACCGCCAAAAGCGCCAACTCACCGGGGGCTTGAAGTTGATCGCCAAGTGCATCAAGCAACGGGTTTGCGCGCCATGCATGGCCAACATTAATGAGCAACCGTGCCGCCTGAGCCCATTCCCGGCCCTCAAACCTATCTCGCTCAGCTTTTGTCGGTTGAGGATAAGCAATCGAAAGTGTTTTGCGCCCCAGTTTTGCTGCTGCCAACTGGCCATAATAGGTGGTGGCAAAACTGGCGGCTTTCGCATAATTTGCTTCAGCTTCACCAGGCGCACCGGCGTCTGCTGCACGCCCCAGCCAATAATAGGCACGTGCCTGGCTAATAGGGCCATCCGTTATTGTTGCTAAATTCTTAAAGTGCTGCACACTTTTGGCAGGGTCCTTCAAAAAGCGCAGCGCAATCCAACCTGCATGAAACTCTCCATCGCCTTGCCGTGCGGGCGTTCCGGCCACATGGTTGGCGGCAATTTGATAGGCAAGATCATATTTTCCAAGGTCGATAAGATCGCGCGCTAAAATCTGCTGTTCGTTCCACCACTCATTGGCATCAATAAGCCCTGCGGGGTCACGCGGTGCTGAGAGCATAACTTTGGCTGCTTTTGTCGTATGCTCATTTCGGCGCAAGTACCGTGCATTTGCAAAGTAATAGCCGGCAATGCGCTGCTTTTCCGGCACAGCATTCAACAAAGCACCCGCATCTTTGTCTTTCCGGATCATCGCCGCCCAAGCCTTGTACAGCGTTGTCGCACCAGCCAATCCGGCTACACGCCCGGCAGAGGCTATACGGTCATCATATAGCATCGCCTGCATTCGGGCACGGTGCACGGTCGCCGGAATAGCATTACCAAACTCAGCAATTACCGCTTTTTCTTCTGCTTCCTCCAGTTTGGCTTTCAGCCATATGGGTTTAAGTGCTGCTGTTGCTCCAGCTATGTCGCCTTTGGCTTTCAATGCGCGCGCTAGCAACAACGCACCCTGAAAACTCTGCGGCGGTGTGCCCCCAAACGCCGCAATAACTTGGTCAGGCGAATAGTTCTCGTTCACCAGCGCTTTTTCACTGTTGATACGCAGCGTTTCAGCACCGGGCCAGTCTGCTGCAATTTGCGCAGCCATTGCAACATCATCACTTGGCAATTTCATACCAGCATAAAAGGCCAAAGCCCAAGTCAGCGTTTTATGCTCTAATGTTCCAGTTTTAAGGCTGTCACGTAAACTTCGGGCCAGTGCAAAATCATCATCAGACAAGGCATCGAGTGCATTTTTTATCGTGACTGAAGCCATGCTAGGTGTGAAGGCCCTCAAAACAGAGCCGGTGGCAATGCGGTCAAGCTTGGGCGACGTAGTTGCCGATGCAGATAGCGGCATACCAACCAGAAACAACGCGGAGCTAAGTGCGAATAGCAATTTGCTTTGCAAAGCCATAATCTTAGCCTCTCACTTTGATATCTCTTGACGTAGCTGGTTTGAATGAACCAACATTTAATAAGTCCTTACTCGAGACGATCAAATGTGATGCATCTGGCTTTCCGTTGCCAAGTCCACTTTCTTCCAGTATCGGGGCAGGAATAAGATGAAACGAAATTGTTTCTGCTAACAATTTGGAGAATGAAATGAATTTGCGTGGTTCGATGACTGCACTCGTGACGCCGTTTACGTCAGACGGTGCCGTTGACGCAAAGGCATTTACTGATTTCGTCAATTGGCAAATTGCCGAAGGCACGCAAGCGCTCGTTCCCGTTGGCACCACAGGCGAAAGCCCGACACTGAGCCATGATGAACATAAACATGTTGTTGAGCTGTGTATTGCAGCGGCAGGCGGAAACGTACCCGTTATTGCCGGAGCGGGTTCCAACAATACTTTGGAAGCGGTTGAACTGGCGCAGCATGCTGAAAAAGCCGGTGCAGACGCGGTTCTTGTCGTAACGCCCTATTACAACAAACCAAATCAGCGCGGGCTTTATGCCCATTTTGCTTCGGTCGCAAAATCCGTTTCTTTGCCAATCATTGTTTACAATATTCCGGGCCGTTCAGTCATCGATATGACACCCGAAACAATGGGCCGCCTGGCACATGACTTCAAAAACATTGCTGGCGTTAAAGACGCAACAGGCAGGGTTGAACGTGTATCTGAGCAACGCGCGACTTGCGGCCACGACTTTATTCAGCTTTCGGGCGAAGATGCATCAGCACTTGGCTTTAACGCTCATGGCGGGGTAGGCTGTATTTCGGTTACATCTAACATTGCGCCGCGCCATTGCGCTGCTTTTCAAGCCGCAACGTTGTCGGGACAATGGGCGCTGGCATTGAAACTTCAAGATGAGTTGCTTGCTTTGCACAAAGCCGTATTTATTGAAGCTGGTGTTGCTGGCGCAAAATATGCGTTGGCACGCATGGGCAAAATGGAAAATGTGCTGCGTTCACCGATGATGCCTTTGGCAGAAGAGGCCGAACTTGCGATTGACAACGCCATTGAAGACTTAGGCTTGTTACGCTGATGAGCACCGAAGCCGAAAAACAGCGTGGCGCACCCGGCGGGCCGCCCGTTGCAGATAATCGCAAGGCGCGGTTTCACTATGAGATTATCAACACCCTCGAAGTTGGCCTCATGCTGCAAGGCACTGAGGTTAAAGCCTTGCGCACCGGCAAAGGCAATATTGCTGAAAGCTATGCGTCGGTTGAGGGTGGCGAGCTGTGGTTGATCAACTCTTATTTGCCTGAATATCTGGAAGCCAACCGGTTCAACCACGAACCACGCCGCCGCCGCAAATTGCTTGTCAAGCAAAAGCAGCTGGTCAATTTGGCCAAAGCCATTGAGCGTGAAGGCATGACCCTTGTGCCGCTCAAAATCTATTTCAATGATAAGGGCTATGCAAAAATGGAACTCGCGGTCGGCAAGGGTAAAAAGCTGCATGACAAGCGCGAGACGGAAAAACAGCGCGATTGGGGCAGGGAAAAGCAGCGTTTGCTAAAGAATGGTTAGATTTTCGGCCAAGACTTCCCTGACGCTCACAAATACGTCATCAAACATTTGTTCTGTGAGCACGCCAGTATTGGTGTTATACCGTGAGCAATGGTAGCTCGAAATCACAATTAGACGGTCAATTTCTGTTTTGACATTGTGCTTAAAGGGATGGGCAGCAACGCGTGCGCCAAGTGCCTTCACAGTTGACTGGTGCGCAATGGCGCCCAAACTCAAAACCACTCTTAAAGCAGGATAAGCAGTAAAGGCTGGCGTTAAAAACCGGCGGCAAGTCTTAATTTCTTCCGGCGTCGGTTTGTTTTGCGGTGGTACGCAGCGTACCGCGTTGATAATTGCAGTTTTGCTAAGGGCTACGCCATCATCCGGCCGTGCTGCATAGATGCCATCGGCAAAACCGTGTTTCAATAGCATTTTGTAAAAAAGATCGCCGGCATAATCTCCAGTAAAGGGTCGCCCTGTCCGGTTTGCGCCACGCAGGCCGGGGGCAAGCCCCACAATTAAAAGGCGCACGTCAGATTTTATTTGATCTTCAAAGATTGGAACCGGGCCATTAAACCAATCCGGTTCTTTGACCCGCCATTCCCGCGTAAATTGGCTCAGCCTTGGACAAAACACACAATCGTAGTCAGGCTCCAACGTCATTTACTCAGTCTTCATAGGGTTCGTTTTCGTCGGCACCAACACCAACCATCCGGTCAACAACCGAGCGTTCATTTAGCGGGCGGTCACTTAAAGCGCGGCCAATATCGTTTCTGAGCGTGGAAAGATCGATAAAATGGTCGGCTGCCCTGCGCAATTCATCTGAAATCATTGGTGGTTGGCTGGCGACTGTTGAAATGACGCTGACCTTACGGCCTTTGCGCTGAAGTGCATCTACTAAGGATTTGAAGTCGCCGTCACCCGAGAACAAGACGAAATGATCAACCGTATCTGACAATTGAAGTGCATCAATCACCAACTCAATATCCATATTACCTTTGATTTTGCGGCGGCCCATAGAGTCCGTAAATTCGCGCGCTGCTTTCGTTACAACCTTAAAACCGTTGTAATCGAGCCAGTCTATCAGCGGACGGATCGATGAGTATTCCTGATCCTCAATAAGAGCGGTATAGTAATAGGCTCTTAACAAATATCCTTTTTTGCTGAAATGGCCAAGCATCTTGCGGTAATCAATATCAAACCCAAGCGCTTTTGACGTTGCGTAAAGGTTTGCTCCAT
>JANOPZ010000016.1:0-12516 GCA_031422195.1 Limoniibacter sp.
TCAATACTTAGAACCACATTACGTGGTTCAAGCGCTTTGTTTAGAAGCTTAACAGTAAAGCCGTTGCGCACGGAACCATCAGACAATGTAATCGCAACCGGGTTGCGGTCGTGCTGAACATTGATCTCCAGCTGGCCGCGATTCAGAAGCGAATAGACAAGGGCCACACCAACCAGCAACCAAGCACCGCTGTAAATTATTGTTCGCGGGCGCCATAAAACCCGTTTATCAAAATGTTTAATGCCGGGCACAAATGAACCGGATGCCTCGCGCACGCGTGCCGGTTCTATTGTTCCAGGAGTTGGGCTGGCCAGCGCCATATTAAAATCATAATCACTGAGCGTTGAATATGAGATCAGGCCATTGGGCCGGCCGATTTTCTCCATCACATTGTCGCAGGCATCAATGCACAATGCGCAGGTGATGCATTCCATCTGCTGGCCATCGCGGATGTCGATCCCCATCGGGCACACCACGACGCAAGCATTGCAATCAATGCAGTCACCTACAGATTGATTGGCCGCTGCGGCCTTTTTAGTGCCATGGCTGCGGGGTTCGCCGCGCCAATCATTATAGGTTACGACGAGCGATTCTTCATCAAGCATCGCCGCCTGAATGCGGGGCCACGGGCACATATAAATGCAAACCTGCTCGCGCATCAGGCCGCCAAACACATAAGTAGTGGCGGTCAAAATGGCGACTGTTATGTAAGCAACGGCAGGTGCCTCGAACGCGATGAAACTTTGCAAAAGTGTTGGTGCATCGGCAAAATAGAAAATCCATGCGCCGCCGGTTGCAACGGCAATCACCAGCCAAATGGCATGTTTCATCACCCGCAAGCGCAACTTACGAAGGGTCCAAGGGCCTTGGTCAAGTTTAATGCGGGCGTTGCGTTCGCCTTCAACAAATCGCTCAACAACCAAGAATAGATCTGTCCATACCGTTTGCGGGCAAGCGTACCCGCACCATGCGCGGCCCACAACCGAGGTCACCAAAAACAAGCCGACCCCGGCCATCACCAGCAGGCCTGCCACATAATAAAATTCCTGCGGCCAAATTTCGATAAAGAAAAAATAAAATCTTCGGTGCGCCATATCGATCAATACGGCCTGATCGGGCGCATAGGCCCCTCTGTCCCAGCGCAGCCAAGGCGTAATGTAATAAATCGCCAGCGTTATTGCCATAATGATCCATTTCAGGCGGCGATAAAAACCCTCCGCCCGTTTTGGAAAAATCTTTTGGCGGGCGTTAAACAGCGCACTTTTTGCTTTTGCCCCGGCGTTAACCGCAACAACATTTTGGCGTTCAATGGCAACCGGTGCTGTCATTGACCGTCGCCGGTTATCGCAGCGGCTTGCGCATTTGGGGTTCCTCCACCGAGCGACATGACGTAGGCGGTCAACATTTTAACTTTGGTGTCACCGAGGCGCGGCTCCCAAGCCGGCATCATGCCATGGCTCGGTTGAACAATTTGCGCATTTATCTGCTGTGCTGTGGCACCATATAGCCAGATGGCATCGTTGAGTTGCGGTGCGCCAAACTCAATGTTGCCCTCACCCTTTTCGCCGTGGCATGCCACGCAGTTTTCAGCAAAGATTGTAGCGCCAGTCGCCGCAAGCGCGGCGTCATGTTCAAGTGCGCCCATTTGCAAAACATAGTTTGCAACCTGCTTAATCTGGGCAGGTTCCAAAATACCGTCCTTGCCGAATGACGGCATCATACTGTCGCGGGTTTCTGCGTCCGTCAGGCTACGAATGCCGTGTTTGAGCGTTAAATAAACCTGCTCAGGCGTGCCGCCCCAGACCCATGAATCATCATTGAGATTGGGATAACCGATGCCACCTTGCGCTCCTGAGCCATGGCATTGCACGCAATTGACCTTATAGAGCGATGCACCTGCTGAAACTGCAAACGTGCGCAATTTTGCGTCGGCTAAAATGGCATTGATGTCCTTTGCAGCAATCTGGCTCATAACTGCCTCATTGCCTTTTTCAACGGCTGCCAATTCGTTGCGCAAATCGCCCCGGCTTGACCATTCAGCCAAACCTTTTGACGTTGTCGTCAAACCCGGAAATGCAGGATAAACAATCGCATATCCGATTGACCATACAATGGTCGCATAGAGCGTCCATAGCCACCAGCGGGGCATCGGGTTGTTGAGTTCCTTAATGCCGTCCCATTCATGGCCGGTTGTGTCCACGCCTGAAATCTCGTCAATTTCTTTATTGGCTGACATGAGGCGACTACTCCTTGAACGGAATGTTGGCGGCGTCTTCTTGGCCCTTTTTTCCAGACGGCCTGAACGTGAAAAACAGCACGAAGACGAAGATTAAGAACATCATCAGCAAGCCCCAACTATCGGCAAAACTGCGCAAAATATGATAATCAAGATCCATCTGCTTTGCTCCTACCGCTCGTTTTTCGCTGGCTCGTACACCGAAAAATCCACCAAAGTTCCCAGCATTTGCAGGTAAGCCACCAATGCATCCATTTCTGAAACGCGGGTCAGATCGCCATCAAAATTACCTATATTGGCCTTGGGGTAGCGCGTTTCCAAACCGGCGGTATCGGCTTCGGGGTTGGCCTGAGCGGCCATATCATCGGCGGCGCTTTTGATCATTTCATCGGTGTAAGGAACACCAACACGGCTGTTGGCCACGAGATGGGCAGCAATCGTGGTGGTATCGACCGCGTTACTGGTAAGAAATGCAAAGGGCGGCATGATGGATTCCGGCACCAGTTCACGCGGGTTGGTCAAATGCTGCACATGCCAATCATTAGAATATTTGCCGCCAACGCGTGCCAGATCAGGCCCTGTGCGTTTGGAACCCCATTGGAACGGATGGTCGTACATCGATTCTGCAGCCAGACTGTAATGGCCGTAACGCTCGACCTCATCGCGAAACGGCCGGATCATTTGTGAATGGCAAAGATAGCAGCCCTCACGGACATAAATATTGCGGCCAGCCAATTCGAGCGGCGAATAAGGCCGCATGCCTTTGACCTTCTCGATTGTATTTTCGAGCCAGAACAATGGCGCAATCTGCACGATACCGCCGATTGTCACCACGATCAGAGACAGCACCAAAAGCAACGAGACATTGCGTTCAATTTTGCCGTGAAAGCCAAACGGATTTTTTGCTTCTGTGGTCATGTGTCCAAATCCTATTCGGCGGGTTTCAATGCAGAAATTGCAGGGCCAGCCCCATAGGCGCGTTCCACCGCCATATCGCCACGAATGGTTTTCCAGACATTGAAAATCATGATGATGATGCCGGCCAGAAAAAGTGCGCCGCCAAGGAAACGAAGAATATAATAGGGGTACATGGCTGCCGTGGCTTCAATGAACGCGTAAACCAAGAAGCCTTGATCATCATATTCGCGCCACATCAGGCCCTGCATGATACCCGCCACCCACATTGAGGATGCGTATAAAACAATGCCAAGCGTGGCGAGCCAGAGGTGCCAATTCACCAAGCGCAGCGAATAGAGTTGCTGGCGGTTCCAGAGTTTTGGTGTCAGGTAATAGAGCGCCCCAAATGTCATAAAGCCATTCCAACCTAGTGCACCAGAATGGACATGACCGATGGTCCAATCCGTATAGTGGCTGAGCGAGTTAACCGCTTTGATGGACATCAGCGGTCCCTCAAACGTTGACATTCCATAAAATGCCATCGCCATCACCATCATGCGCAAAATCGGGTCGGTACGCAGTTTGTCCCAAGCGCCAGAAAGCGTCATAAAGCCGTTGATCATGCCGCCCCAAGACGGCATCCACAACATGATGGAAAATACCATTCCCAAAGTCTGCGCCCAATCGGGAAGCGCGGTATAATGCAAATGGTGCGGGCCCGCCCAAATATACATGAAGATCAGTGCCCAAAAATGGATGATCGACAAACGGTATGAATAGATCGGGCGGTTGGCCTGTCTGGGCACGAAATAATACATCATGCCCAAAAACCCGGCGGTTAGGAAAAACCCGACGGCATTATGGCCGTACCACCACTGCGTCAGGGCGTCTAGCACACCTGAAAAAGCCGAATAACTTTTCGAGCCCAGCAATGATACCGGCATAGCCAGATTATTGACCAGATGCAGCATCGCCACCGTAACAATGAATGACAGCAAGAACCAATTGGCGACGTAGATATGGGGTTCTTTACGCTTGATAAGCGTGCCTAAAAACACCAGCAAATACGCTACCCAAACAATCGTCAGCCAAATGTCGACATACCATTCGGGTTCGGCATATTCGCGCGATTGTGTAATGCCGAGCAAATAGCCGGTCGCTGCCATCACAATAAAAAGCTGATAACCCCAAAATACAAACCATGGCAGGTCACCGCCCCATAGCCGGGCCCGTGTGGTGCGTTGAACAATGTAGAATGAGGTCGCAATTAAGGCATTACCGCAAAACGCAAATACAACAGCCGACGTGTGCAGCGGTCGCAATCGTCCAAAGTTGAACCAAGGCTGGATATTCAGATCAGGCCAAGCCAGTTGCGCAGCAATGAGAACGCCAACCAGCATTCCAGCGGCACCCCAAAACAGGGTAGCAATCACACCGTAGCGTATGACTTCGTCCATGTAGCCGGCTGTGTCTTCGACAATAATTGGGCTGGATGCATTCGCAAATGTCACCCGCTGGAGCATTAATATTGAACTGACGGCCAAAAGTGCGAAAAGCACCCAAAAGTGGGTCCGGAATGGCGCGTCTTGACCGAGACCAGCCCCCAAAAAGGCAAGCAAGGTGGCAAACGAAACGGCAATTGCCGGTACAATGTTGCGCATTATGGCACCCCCTCAGGTCACATTCAGGATATTTTCTTGGATTAGCCTCGCACGGGCCGTGGACCGCAAAGTTGATCTACATCAACAGCACTGCAAAATACTGGCGGGCCAACGGCAGTTGGCCTCGCGTTTGTGGTGATTAAACCCATTCAATTGACTGGGCAGGTTGAAATGCCAAACATGCTGTAGAGCGGGCATGTGCCAAATACTGATGTCAACAGCGGAATAACGCCGATCCACCCAAGCCAATTTAATCCGGTTGCGGGAAATAGATATCCAAGTGCAAATGCGATAAGTGCGAGCCCAAGCAGAGCGCGCAATCCGCGGTCGAACATTCCAACGTTTGTAGTCATGATACTTCTCCTTTGATGCGCGCGTCAGACAGGTGCATGTCTTTGTCAGCGCATGGGCAATTGTGACAGGTTTGGAAGTTGGATGATTGATCAGCCTCAATTGCAGAGGTGCTTAGGCCGCTATTTTTCGGCAAACGCTGACGCTGCCTTCTTCATCGCAAGCACCGCGTGCCAGCGCAGCCAATCGTTCAAGATTGAGAATAAAAACGACACAAGGGTCTTCCATGCCGATGAGACCGTGGGTCTTAAATGTTGTGAACGTACGGCTGATTGTTTCAATCGTTAGTCCTAAGTAATCCGCAATATCAACGCGCCGCATCGGAATGAGCACACTATTCGGGCTATAGCCAAGCCGCCGGTTTCGTGTTGATAAACCGGTCAGAAAATGCGCCAGCCGCTCGCTTGCTGTCATTTTAGTCAGCACCATGAGGTGTTCATATGAGCTGCAAAGCTCACGGCTACTCTGTGCCTGCACGAAGTCTGACAAATCATTATCAGAAGCGATTGCACTTTGAAAATTTGCCATGGTCATCGGTTCAAGCTTGCAACACTGCACAGCCTCCGCGTTTCTTTGGTGCGGGCCGATGCCAAAACCGATCATGTCGCCAGGATATGCAAACCCCGTCACAACACGCCGGCCATCCATTAAGACTTTGTAGAAACACACTGTTCCCGAGCGCACAAAACATACCTCATTGCGCAAATCACCTTCAGCCCAGATCAGTTGACGGGCCGCCAATTTTCGGCAGGCGCCGTTCGAGGTGTGCCTTGAAAAGAAATCTGTGCGGCTGGGATGATGCTTCGTGAATGCGATCATTGGGCGCGTATTGGCTTCCAGAATGTGCATGACTTGTCCTCCTTGGATAAGAGGGTTTTACCGATGCAAACTCACGACAGTTTCACCGCTGTGTAACACTGTTAGACAATTGGTAACGAGAACTATCGCCATTGCTGCCCGCGGTAACAAAGGATAAGCTTGGGAAATGCAAATCCAGCCACCCGCCCATATTTTGATCGTGGATGATGATCCCGATATCCGCGACATCTTGCGCGACTGTTTGGAGTTTGCGGGGCTTCAGGTGACCGAAGCGGCGAATAGCAAGGATATGCTTCGGCTTTTGGCAAACGGCGGTTTTGACCTCGTTACACTTGACCTTAACCTTGGCGGCGAAAACAGCCTCCCGCTCACCGGCCGCATCAAAACCGATTATAAAGTGCCGATTATTATGATCACTGGGCAAGGCGATACGATTGACCGTGTCGTGGGTCTGGAGCTGGGTGCTGATGATTATATTTCGAAGCCATTCCATCCGCGTGAAGTAGTGGCCCGGGTAAGGGCCGTTCTGCGCCGGACAGAGAAACAAGTGCCCGGGAGCAGCGTTGCGGCTGAAAACACCCCTCAAACCCGCACACCTCCAGAGCGCTTTGCCTTTGACGGATGGACACTCGATATTGGCAGGCGCGAATTGATGGCACCCGATTCATTGGCGCGGGAACTCACCACTGCTGAGTTTAACCTGCTGGAGGCTCTAGCCCGCCGCCCGCACCGCGTGCTCAGCCGCGACACCATCATGGATTTACTGAAGGGCCATGACTGGTCGCCATTTGACCGTTCTATTGACGCTTTGGTTTCAAGATTGAGACGCAAAATTGAGTGCAACCCGCAAACCCCATCGATGGTCAAAACCGTCCGCGGTGTTGGATATATTTTCGCGTGTGAAGTTCAAAGTTTGTAGTAGGCAAAGTGGAGTAAAAACTTTGCGCTAAGTTGCGCCAAATCAATTCGCGGCAAATTAAAAGTGCGAATGTTCCCCCAACGTTGACGCGTTAAATCTCACGGGAGCACTGCAATGAGCTATAAAACTATTCTTGCCGTAATCACACCTATAGGTGAGGCTGGCACAGCGCCTCTGATGCCAATCGCTTTAGATCTGGCAGCGCGGTGGAAGGCCCATCTCACATTGATGATCATGGTGCCTCAGATCACCACCTTCATTGATGGAGGCATGGGCTCGGGTGGCTACGTGACTGTGGAAAATAACACAGAGGGCATTAAGCAAGCTGAGGAACTGAAGGACCGCATTGACCGCCAAACCCGCGTCAACGGCGTAACAGTGACTTCAACAATTGCTAAAGAAGCTTTTGACACCAACATTGCACGGATGGTCGCGACGGGCCGGATCCATGACTTAATTTTAATGCGGCGCGATGAACACTTGGCGCAGTATATGATTGAAGCTGCACTATTTGAAACCGGTCGCCCTTGCCTGCTTGTTCCTGCGGGGACGCCAACGGGTATGCCGTTGAAAAAAGCCCTCATAGCATGGGACGGTGGTTTACAATCATCGCGGGCGGTCCATGAGGCAATGCCAATTTTGAAACACGCAAAATCCGTTGAGATTGTTACAATAAGTGGCGAAAAAGACCTTAGAAATACCTGTAGCGGGGCCGATCTCGCACGACTTCTGACAGCGCATGATCTCACTGTTACCGCCACAGATTTGCCAACCGAATATGCGTCCGGGACGATGTTGCTGGATTATGCGCAAGCAGGCAAAATTGATTTTTTGGTCGTCGGCGCTTACGCTCACAGCCGGTTCAGGCAAATGATCTTCGGCGGCGTTACCAGCACAATAATGGCCGATGCGCGTTTGCCGGTATTGATGGCGCATTAGGGCCTGTCACTTGTCATCAGCAAGCTGGTGGTATCTAACATTGGTTTTCCGAGCGCGAACATGCCCTGATGACCAGTAAAAATTCCACGCAGGAAGACCTTTTTGCCAAGATGGTGGCGCTTGCTGCAGATGCCATCATATGCGTTGACGCCGCCCAGAAGGTGACGTTTTTCAACCACGGGGCGGAGAAAACATTTGGCTATTTGGCCAGCGAAATCATTGGTCAGCCCCTTGATATTTTGATGCCAAAACGCTTCCGGCTCGGCCATGAAAAGCATGTCACCGGATTTGCCGCCCATGCACCCAGTGCACGCCATATGGGTGAGCGCGAAGAAATTTTTGCGCTGAAAAAAAACGGTGAAGAGTTTCCGGCAGAGGCGACAATCAGCAAGATTGAAATTGGCGGAGAGTTTCTGCTTACGGTTGTTTTGCGCGATGTCACCACACACAAACTGGTCGAAAGCGAATTGCAAAAACGCGTGAAAGAACGCACCGCGGAATTGGAAGAATCGGTTCGCCAAGCGCGGGTGGCGCAAGAACAACTTCAGCGTTCTCAACGCATGGAGGCTTATGGCCAACTGACGGGCGGCGTTGCGCATGATTTCAATAATCTGCTGACAATCATCGGAGGCAATCTTGAATTGCTGCAAGACCGGCTCGTCGATGAGCGCGATGTAAAGCTGCTCGATCGCGCACTTAATGGCGTAGAAATGGGCGCGCGTCTAACGCAGCGTCTCCTTGCGTTTGCACGCCGCAGCCGCCTCGAACCACGCTTGCTTGATCTGAACGAATTGGTAACCAGCCTCGTTGATCTGCTGCGCCGGACGATTGGCGAAACCATTAAAATGTCTTCGACACTTGCAGGCAACCTTTGGCAAGTGCGCGCAGACGCCAGTGAACTTGAAAACGCCCTTTTGAACCTTGCCATCAACGCACGTGATGCCATGCCCAATGGTGGACGGATTATCGTCGCAACCGGAAACGCAACGCTGGACGAAAGCTTGGCCAGAATGGCGCATATTGATGGTGCAAAGCCTGGCGACTATGTGCGCCTTTCAGTTTCAGACACCGGTACAGGAATGAGCAAAGAGGTGTTATCTCGCATTTTTGAGCCGTTTTTCACAACCAAAGAGCAAGGAAAAGGCACCGGTTTGGGTCTCGCCTCGATCTACGGGTTCGTGCGGCAATCGGGCGGGTACGTTACGATTTACAGCGAAACGGGCCAAGGCACCACGGTGAACTTGTATCTTCCAAGGGTAACAGACAGTACTGATCCGATGGTTACTGTCTTAGCAGAAAATGATGATTATTCCGGTCAAGGTCTGATTCTCGTCGTCGAAGACAATGATGGTGTGCGCGAGATTACGGTCGAACGCCTCAAATCATTGGGCTATGATGTGATGACTGCAACAAACGTAATTGACGCCAAAGTGCTTATTAACACGACGCCAGATATCAGCCTTGTGTTTTCAGACATCGTGATGCCGGGCGGCGCATCAGGTTTTGATCTTGCCCGTTGGATTTCAGAACAGTATCCAATTTTGAAAGTTCTGCTGACGTCCGGTTTCAGCGAGGAACTCGGGCGAAAAGACCAAAGCTATGAATTGCCGCGCCTTTTATCAAAACCGTATTCAACAGGCGAACTCGCTCAAGCTATCAGAAACGCAATTCTAAATTAGGCAAAAAGATCATCTGGCTTTCACGCGATGATGAATAGCGACCAAGATTGAAGTGGCTAACGTTTTTTGATCCCAGCCCTTTCGAACAGGTGGAGGAGAACGCGCGGTGAACGCAATTTGCCCGCTTTATCAACGGTTGGATTGATTGAAGTGGGCAGGCATGAAGCTTGTTCTTCTTGTCTCGGCCGCAGAATGGTTTCAGGTCCAGCATGCCGCTTTTTTAAAAGATCTATTATGTGCGGTTACACTTTACCGAGTTTATGTAGGGCGGCCATTTTGACACTGTCCGTCATCAATTGGTTCCCGTCTTCGACCTAAGTTGGCGCTATGTTTCCAATGGGATTAAAAAGCTGCCTGTTGTTAAATCAGTCAAGCCAATTGCCTGGATCCATTTGCATGGTTTCAAATGTGCCGCGCATCGGAAAGATCTCTGCCTTTTCGAATTGATGCTTTCAGCCAACGTATTTTGCCTTGGGTCAAGCCAAGGGCAAACTCCCGCACTACCAACACTTTCGACGGAAGGCTTTATGCCGACTTTTGCCGACCGCACTAGGTATTTTTTTACAAAGCCCTATTTTGCGTACCATCAGCGATGCATAAAATTGCAGTCATACTAAAATTATTGGGCATTAAACGATTTTCGGCAGGCTTTGTGCCGACACAAAGCCACACAGGTAAGGGCTGGCAGATGAAGTTCCAGTGCTGCCAAAGTCCGATTTCAAATGTAAGCGCGCTATTTCCTGTCTTGTTTAAATAATAACTGGAAGGTGTTTTCGAATCCAAACCTTTAACAACTTAAGCGATCAATACGATTAAAATGGACCAATATCGAGAACCGGTTGGCCTCCCTCAAACTTAGTGCTGTTTGATGTCCGCTTTCCAAAGAAAACCAATCAAAACCCGCCTGTCTGCTTACGGCCCTCAATGCAGACATTCAGTCAAACTCAATTTGTGCCATTTTCACCCGTCCCAAACGTGCCGCTTCCCGCTCAAACCCTGAACCTCAAACCTCAATCACCAATTGCTGTTTATAGTTGGCGTGTCGGGGTTCGTAGCCGACATAGCCCCGAGCATTTGAGATCAGCCGGGTTTTGCCGATTGTGAAGTCGCACGCTGTGTGAGTATGACCGAACACCCAAAGATCAGGCTGGTGGGTTTCGATAATTGCGGTAAGGTCAGAAGCGTAGGCGACCGATATGGTGTCCTTTTTAAAGTTTGGATGGAGACCAAACCGGTGCGGCGCATGATGGGTGATAACAATCGTGCGTTCGGTTTTGTCATCATTTCTTTTGGCCAACTCTGTTTCTAAAAACTGGCGTGAAGCCTTGTGGCGGTCTAGCGTATCTTGCGGCCGCAGCGGGCATGTTTTACCGGACTTTTCATCAATACGCTTGATCCGGTTGTAGTCGTTCATGCCGCGCCCCGCTTCCCACATGGCTGCTTCCAAATAGTCGCGTCCGAACAATTCAAAATCTGTCCAGAGTGTACAGCCGAGAATGCGAATGTCGTTGAAGTTGACGGCGTCATTTTCAAGCAAAGTGACGTTTGGGGATTGAGCCGCGCGTTTTCTTGCAGCCACCAGTTCGTCTTTCATGACCGTGCCATAAAACTCATGATTGCCGCAGACCATGAACACGGGTTTGCTGGTTAAGCGTTCTGCATAAGTGATTGCATCCGCAGTTGGTGAATGGGTATCACCTGCGAGGATCAATGCATCATGCTCCGGAATATCAACTGGCAAAGGCTTCCACGTGCATGAGCTGAACTCTTGATGCAGGTCTGACAGAATCCAGAATTTGGTTTTGCGGCGGAGGGCGACTATTGGTGCGGGTGTCGGCGCTGCTAATAGCGTCTCTGTATTGTTCTCAGTCATTTTACTCTCACTTATTAATGCATTAATTGGGTAGGCTGCTGGCAAATGTGCCGCCTTTGAATGTCCTGGTTTCGATTTTTGGCATGCTTGCCGGACCGCTGTTCAGCCTGCCGCGCTTGGACACTTGTCCGGTTCTATATGAACGCGGCCTGCAAATGTGGCGGCAAACATATCACCATTCATGGTTTTGGTTTCCATGAGTGTTTCTGCAAGTTCGGTGACGAGTGCGGCATTGGCGGTTATAATGGCTTCAGCCCGTGATTGCTGTTCGTTCAAATCGAGCGCGATTGAGGCGGCAATATTCGATGGCCATGGCTTTGCTTGCGCCAGCGGCGGGTGCCAAACGAGATTGCCATCCCGCCCAAGACCGTGCTGGCTGTGGGTTTGGCCAAGCAGCTGAGTTGCTTTTGCAAGGTCTGAGCTTTTTGAGCCGCCCGACCCGGTATCCGGGGCTCCAAAGATGATTGTTTCTGCTGCGCGTCCAGCTAAGGTATGAGCAACGCGATTAAGAACAGCGCTGCGGGTAAGCGGATTGTTGCCACCCGGCGCTGTTTCGCGGCCACCAAGGCGCACAAACCCGCCGGTCTGGCCGCGGCTGCGGATTGAGATAAAATCAACGGGTTCAAGGTTCAGTGCCGTGGCCGCTATCGCATGGCCTGCTTCATGCACAGCGGTGCGCCAGAGCTGATACTCGGAGATGACTTGTCCACCAAACAATGCATCATCAAGATCGCCAACCGTCAGTTCCCGCTGTTCGCGCCGCGCTTTCCGCCTTGCGCTTCGAACAGCCGCCTCAACATCTGCGCCGGTAAAGCCGTTCAGACCTTCAGCAATAGTCATCGGGTCAAATCCCGGCAAATCAGATTTAAGATGAAAGCGAAAGATTTTAGCCAAGTCAGCCGTTGAGGGATACGGAATATGGATGATCTTTTCCAAGCGCCCTGACCGCACAAGTGCCGGGTCAAGGCGACTGGCATCATTGCAAGCCCCGATGACAATCACGCCTTCCCGCGACAGCGATCCATCCAATTGTTCCAACACCGCATTAATCAAGCTGACCCACCACGCCCGTGAGCGTTCATCCAAGCGCTCATGGTCAGGAATGGAGTCAATCTCATCAATCAGCATAATGCACGGCGCCA
>JANOPZ010000017.1:0-15228 GCA_031422195.1 Limoniibacter sp.
GGGAAAGCGGGCGAGCGAAAACCATTGTCTAAAGGGATTTTCAAAATGCCGAATATGCAGGCCTCGTGAGGAGCAACTTTGATGACACTGCCTTTAATGCCAAAAGCCACCGCCGTTTGGCTGGTTGACAATACCGCACTGACATTTGAACAGATCGGTGATTTTGTTGGTCTGCACCCCTTGGAAATTGGCGCAATTGCCGATGGCGATGCAGCCCAAGGCATCCGCGGCATGGACCCGACCGGCAACAACCAATTAACCCGCGAAGAAATAACGCGCTGCGAAGGCAACCCTGCCAATAGCCTGCGCTTGGCAGAGCCAAAAGTGCGCATTCCGGTTTCAACGAAACGCAAAGCACCACGCTATACACCCGTCACCAAGCGCCATGATCGCCCGAATGCGATTTTGTGGATGGTGCGCAACCACCCTGAACTCAAAGACAGCCAAATCGGCAAACTGCTTGGCACCACCAAGGCAACCATTGCGCAGGTGCGTGAGCGGGGCCATTGGAACTCAGCCAATTTGACGCCGATGGACCCGGTGGCTTTAGGCCTTTGCACCCAGATTGATTTGGATTTTGCCGTGCGCAAAGCGTCCAAAGATGCACCGCGCCCCGTTGAAGCCGGTGCAACTTTGCTGCCAGCCGTCGATACGCAAGTTCCGGCCACTCCCGCACCGCGCAATGATGATGATGAGTTGGATGCAGAATCAGTGTTTGCCAAACTGAAATCGCTGAAAGGAAATATTCAAGATGATGATGACGAATAAGTGCTTTTGACGATCTGAAATCGCAAGGCGGGCAGCAATGCCCGCTTTTTTGTTGCGTGTCTCTCAATTGGTCGGCGGGCCTTCACCGTTTAATTCCATTTCGCAGTAAAAATCTTTCAACGTTTTGCCCGGTTCAGGTTTGAAAATCATATTGGTTTTTGTCAGTGTGGCCATCCGGTCTACACGAAATGTGCGAAAAGCGTCGCGCGTGAGACACCAGCCAACGGCCGTCCATTGCCCGCCCCAGAACCATAGGCCTAACGGGCGGATAGTGCGCTGGGTTTCGACGTTGTTTTTATCCTCATAGGTAAATTCAACCACTTGGCGCGTTTCAACCGCCTTTTGAATAATATCAATATTGCTACGGGTATCGTCGGTGAGGCGGTAGCTTGGGGCATGGATTTGAATTTGCGCCACTTGGCTGCGAGCCACATCGGGCAGCACGGCGGCGATTTTAACGAGCGCCTCTTCAGCAGCGCGGGCCATAGTAAGCCCGCCCCACGCTTTGACGAGTTTTGCACCTGCTACCAAAGCTGTCACTTCATCGCGGGTAAACATCAAAGGCGGCAAATCAAAACCGTGCCGCATGATATAGCCAACGCCTGCCGCACCATCAATTGGCACGCCGGACGCCTGCAAATCGGCGATATCGCGGTAAATCGTGCGCTCAGACACTTCCAGCTTTGCGCCCAATATGGCGGCCGTCACCAACCGCCCGCCGCGCAGGAACTGCACAATTTGAAACAGGCGGTCAGCGCGGCGCATGATTTACCGTGAGAACAAACCGATGGAATTGCCATCAAGATCAAAGCAATAGGCAAAACGCCCGGGGGGTATGGTGATAATCGGGGACACCACTTCGCCGCCTGCGGGTGTGACGCGGGCCAGCGCATCTTCAAGCGTGCCAGCAACCGCAACATGAATAGTGTTGCCAGTCCCGCGCGGCGCTGGCTTACCGGGATATAAATGGCCAGACACGCCATTCATGGCTGCATCACCACCCAAATTAATCATTGGGTTTGGGCCGGTGTCGTCCAGGCTCGATGGCACACCCAGAACCGTTTCATAAAAGACACGGGATTTTTCAAGATCAGTAACAGGAACTTCAAACCAAACGGCGATGTTGTCGGGTATTTGCGGCATGTTGTTTCTCCAAAACGCTGTTGACTGAAACACTCTCGCATACCCCTCCTGACAGCACTCTGTCAGGAGCTTTTATGCCCTCACAGGAACCGTATAATTCAGCGGCAGCCTGCCACCATCGGCAAAAATGGTCTGGCCGGTGATATAGCTTGCCGCATCCGACGCCAGAAACGAGGCGATGGTTGCAATCTCGGAAGGCTCGCCTATCCGCCCCAACGGCGTGCGCGACAGGATACGGGCTTTGGCTTCAGGGTTGGAATTTACCGATGCCAGCATATCCGTCATGATCGAGCCGGGGCCGATTGCATTAACGCGGATACCGTAAGGCGCAAGCGACAGCGCCATGACTTTGGTGAGTTGGCCAACGCCGCCTTTCGACACTGAATACGGCACTTGGTTGGCAATCGCAAACACCGCATTGACCGATGACATATTGATGATGGCACCGGGTTTGGCCCCAGCTTCAATCTGTTTGACCATTTGCTTGGCAACCAATTGGCCGACCATAAATGCGCCTTTAAGATTGATACCGATGACGCGGTCAAAATCTGCCTCGGTTAAATCCAGAAATTCTGCTGCATGAACCACAGCAGCATTGTTAATCAGGACGTCGATGGATCCGAATGTTTTGAGCGCTGCGGCAACAAGGTTTTGAACATCCGCGGTTTTTGAAACATCCGTTTTGATGAAAATGGCACGACTGCCAAATTCTTCAACGCATTTTGCACCCGCTGATTCATCAACATCGGCGATGACAACCTGCGCTCCCTCGTTGATAAATTGGCGGGCAATCGCATGGCCGATGCCCTTAGCGCCGCCGGTGATAAGAACGGTTTTATGTGACATCATTTACTTCCGATGGCGGGGGTATTCAGCCATTTCATAACATGGTCTGCCCAAATTTTGTAGGCTTTGCCATTGGCGTGAAAACCGTCAGCCGCAAAACCGCCTTCAATAGAAATGGGTAGTTGGTCTGCGGCAATGGCGTAGCGCTCTGAACATAAATCTGCACCTACTGCGTTTATCAAGCGCGCTCGAATATTGAGCATCCGCGCAAGAAATGGCGACAGTGTCGGCATTTTTTCCATATCGATAATCGGCGACCAGACAATGCGCGCATCTGGAAATTTAGCTTTAAGTGCATAGATCAGGCCGCCAAAGCCTTTGGTGAAGCTGCGTATTGTCACAAAATTTTTTGCATCATTGGTGCCGACGGTAATTAAAATATGTGTCCACGGATCAAGCGGCAAATGCGGCACCACATGGTCGCGCAAGTCACTGGCGATTGCTGAATTAGAGCCCGCTTTGCGCCAGATCACCGGTTGGCCGGTTGCGGCGTGAAGATTTTCAGCAATGAGCGGGCCAAGGCACTCAGACGTGTGGTCTGCGCCAACGCCCGCGGCCGATGAATCGCCCATCACCAGCAAGCGCAACGCTTCGCCCTTGCCATCAATTCTACCGGTCAGCGGCCCCGGCGGCGGTACCATACGCGCGGTGCGGGCTCGCACTTTTTGGCCATGCGCATAAAGCACAGGCAAACTTAGCCAAGGAAGAAGTGCGGTGAACAAAGACGGTTTGGTCATTCAACGGTTATCAAACGACCAAACCTAATTTGGCAAGTCAAACATTGAAAAAATCACCCCGCTTTGGAAGCTGCGCATATTCCGTCAATAGTTTCACCCAATATACGGTCAAAGTCTGCATCAGGCTGGCTGGCAAACAACCCTTCGGCGAGCGCACGGGAGAAGGATGCAATCATGCCGGTGTTTTGGCTAAGCATGGTGTTGGCCACATCACGCGGGTAGCCACCCGACAATGCCACCACACGCATGACTTTTGGGTGCTTGACCAAAGGATGATATAAATTGGCTTGATTAGGGAGTGACAGTTTTAGCATAACGGGCTTGTCTTGCGCATCAAGGTGCCTGGTCAGAGTGGCCAAAAGGATGGCTTCGGCTTCAGATTTGTCCGCTATCGTAATCGTTACTTCCGGTTCGATAATCGGCATTAAATCATGGGCGATAATCTGATTGCCAACTTCAAATTGCTGTTTCACAACCGCTTCAATACCAGCTGCATTGGCCGCATTAATGACCGAGCGCATTTTGGTGCCGAACACGTTTTTAGCGACGGCACGGGCGAGTAGCGCATTCAAATCCGGCATTGGCTTCATGACTTGAGCGCCGTTTTCTTCGCCGGCGAGACCTTGATCAACTTTCAAAAAAGGCACCACATGGCGTTTCTGCCAGAGAAAATCGGTGGTGGACAATCCGTCGATTTCGCCATCCATGGTGCGTTCAAACAAAATAGCGCCAATGACGCTATCGCCTGTAAAGGCCGGTGACTTTATGATGCGGGCGCGCATGGCGTGAACCATGGCATACATTTCAACATCGCCGGAATATCGAGATTCTTCAACGCCGTAGAGTTTCAAGGCTTTGGGTGTTGAGCCGCCCGACTGATCCAATGCGGCAATGAAGCCATCTCTCTCCGACATTTGCTTGGCCATCTGGCCAACGAGTTCAGCGCGCGACATGTGGTTTCCCCGAAATTACGATGTGTCGCCATAGCAGAGCGATGCTTTGCCGGAAACAGGCCCAATCTAAACTCAATCGATTGAATTCAAATTGTTTAGACGTGCCGTCAAACACAGCTAACAATAGCTGAAAATAGTCAACTAGCGCGTTAAAGCGTCAACGCCGGGCAATGGCTTGCCTTCCATCCATTCGAGAAACGCGCCGCCAGCCGTTGAGACATACGTAAAATCATCGGCCACACCGGCTGTGTTCAACGCCGCCACTGTATCGCCACCACCGGCAACCGACACCAGTTTTCCAGCCTTGGTTTGCTTTGCAGCCTCGCGCGCGGCAGCAAAAGTTCCGGTATCGAACGGCGTGATTTCAAACGCGCCAAGGGGGCCGTTCCACACCAAAGTTGCAGCCTTGTCGATCCATTGATTGACCAGGGCAATTGAGTTCGGCCCGACATCCAGCATCATGGCATCAGCAGGAATGGCAGATACAGCCACTGTGTCGTAAGCGGCATGGGCTTTGAATTCGCGCGCAACCAAACCATCAACCGGCAGTACGATTTGGCAACCGGTGTCTTTGGCTTTGGCGAGAATGGCGCGCGCGGTATCAGCCAGTTCGTGCTCGCACAGCGATTTGCCGACATTGATGCCTTGCGCTGCCAGAAATGTATTGGCCATGCCGCCGCCAATCACCAAAGCGTCCACTTTACCAACGAGATTCATTAGCAAGTCGATTTTGGTTGAGACCTTGGCGCCGCCAACAATGGCCACAACGGGCCGCGCCGGTTGACCCAAACCCTTCTCCAATGCATCCAATTCAGCTTGCATGGTCCGCCCGGCATAGGACGGCAAATAATGCGCAAGCCCTTCCGTTGATGCATGGGCGCGGTGGGCCGCCGAAAATGCATCGTTCACAAACACATCGCCATTTTCGGCAAGTGCTTTTGTAAAAATGGCATCATTGCCCTCTTCACCGGCGTGAAAGCGGGTGTTTTCCAACATCAAGACATCGCCGTTTTTCAGGGCGGCTACGGCAGAAACAGCCACTTGACCCACGCAATCAGTTGCAAATTCAACAGGTTGGCCAAGCAGTTTTGCAGTTTCAGCGGCCACCGGTGCAAGGCTCATCTCAGCGACGACTTTACCCTTGGGCCTGTCAAAATGCGCCAGCAAAATTACTTTGCCGCCTTTTGAAGAAAGTTCTCGGATCGTTGGTAAAACGCGTTCAATGCGGGTGGCGTCTGTTACAATGCCAGCTTCCATCGGCACATTGAGATCGACACGCACAAGAATGCGTTTTCCAGAAACACTGGCGAGATCATCTAAGGTTTGAAAACGGGTCATTGGAAAGTTCCGGATTTGAATTTTTGCGGACCATAGCCAGCAATCAGAAGAGCGCAAGGCGGCTAGGCCGCTTTGGACAATCGTTTTATTTTCCATGCCTTAAGCTTGGTTTCTCAAGATCGCGCATTAATGCCTGTTATCAATACCAAAAGCGCGTGGGCCTTGAAACGAATATAAGGCGGGCTTGCCTTAGCCGCCCCGTTTGCTAGAGCGCAACCAACACAATCAAACACAATGATAGGAGCCTTCCAATGGCCAACATTACCCGTATCGATCCCGGAGCCCGTATGTCAGACGCCGTCATTTATGGCGAAACCATCTATTTGGCTGGGCAAGTGGCGGGTGAAGCCAAAGGTAAATCGACGCGCGAACAAACGATAGACGTATTGGCGCAGATTGATGCCCTGCTGGCTAAATGCGGCTCATCAAAATCGAAAATTCTCATGACAACAATCTATCTATCAAACATTGGCGATTTTGCCGAAATGAATGCCGTTTGGGATCAATGGGTGGATCAAGCCAATCCGACAGCCCGCGCTACTGTTGAAGCAAGGCTGGCAGCACCAGCCTATTTGATTGAAATCGTGTGTATTGCAGCGCGGTAGTCAGTGACCGCGTTTGCCGTTTGATTTTTCCAAACTGCCGGCGTCGAGCGGAACCTATCCATTTGCGCACAAATTCCCAAACCGGCACAAATCGTGCTTGCCTTTGGCTATGAGCCCCTTATCGTTGGGGTTTGATGAAAAAAGCAGCAGCGTAAATGGCGTCGGTAATCTCTGCCCAAAATTTAGAACTTGTGTTCACCACCAATGACGGGCCGGTTCACGCACTGTCAAATGTCACGCTGAATATTGACAAAGGCGAATTCGTCTCTTTTATCGGGCCGTCGGGTTGTGGCAAAACCACGTTTTTGCGTGTTATTGCGGATCTCGAAAAATCAACCGGTGGCAGCATTACCGTCAACGGCATGACACCTGAACAAGCCCGCCAAAAACGCGCCTATGGTTATGTGTTTCAGGCAGCAGGGCTCTATCCGTGGCGTACAGTTGAAAAAAACATAGCATTGCCACTTGAAATCATTGGTATTTCCAAAGCCGAGCAGCAAATGCGTATCGCCCGCGTGCTTGATCTGGTTGATTTGAAAAGTTTTGGTAAAAAATACCCGTGGCAACTCTCTGGCGGAATGCAACAACGCGCGTCCATTGCGCGGGCCTTAGCTTTTGATGCCGACCTCTTGCTGATGGATGAACCGTTTGGGGCACTGGATGAAATCGTGCGTGACCATTTGAATGCGCAATTGTTGCAGTTATGGGCGCGCACCAACAAAACCATTTGCTTTGTGACTCACTCCATTCCTGAGGCGGTTTACCTTTCCACGAAGATCGTCGTGATGAGCCCGCGCCCCGGCCGTGTGACTGATATTATTGAATCCACGCTGCCAAAGACACGCCCGTTGGATATCCGCGAAAGCCCGGAATTTTTGGCTATTGCCCACCGCGTGCGGGAAGGGTTGAGAGCAGGGCATTCTTATGAGTAAATTGCTGGCACTCAATTCTGTCCTCATTCTTGGCCTTGCGATGCTGGTGTTTTTGGCGGCGGCATCAAGCCTGCGTGCCTATGCCGGTGGTTCGGCGCTCTGGGTTTTGGCTCTGGCATTGGTGCTTTATTGTCTCGGCAACGTTATGATGGTGCCACTCATGAAAGCCAATGGCATGGCAGTGGCCATGAGCGTTTCGGCAGTGCTGCAATTGGTGATGTCGTCGCTGGTGGCCGTGACCATTTTTGGAGAACGCCCGCTTAGCATTCAATGGGCAGGCATCAGCCTTGGCATTGTGGCTGTGGTGTTGATCCTCTGGCCGCAATTGGTGAAGGCCGCATGAGCACACTGCGCCAAACCATTATGCCGGTTTTGACCGTGATCGCAGTCATTATGGCGTTTTGGTATGCCATGGTGCCGGTGATGAATACACCCTATGAGCGCGACCAAGCCGTGCGTGACGGGCGGGCGATGACAACCGGCCAAATGATTGCCCGAACTTACGCGCAAGAAAAACCGATTTTACCGGCGCCGCATCAAGTACTGGCCGAAATTGTCAAAACCACAATTGGCCTCAAAGTCACCTCTAAGCGCAGTTTGATTTATCATGCCTGGGTCACACTCTCTTCAACGCTGCTTGGATTTGCTTTTGGCACCACCTTAGGCGTGCTGATTGCAGTGGGCATCGTTTATTCTAAAGCGCTCGACAAAAGCCTGATGCCGTGGATTATCACGTCCCAAACCATACCCATTTTGGCGATTGCGCCCATGGTGGTTGTGGTCATGGCGGCAATCGGCGTAACAGGGCTTTTGCCGAAAGCAATTATATCAACCTATCTTTCGTTCTTTCCTGTTGCTGTTGGCATGGTGAAAGGCCTGACGTCACCGGAGCCGATGCAACTTGATCTGATGCGGACGTATCATGCGTCGGGCGCACAAACATTTTTCAAGCTGCGCTGGCCCTCGGCACTACCGTATTTGTTTACGTCAATGAAAGTGGCGATTGCGATTAGCCTTGTTGGTGCGATTGTTGGTGAATTGCCGACGGGTGCTCAGGCAGGTCTTGGCGCAAGGCTGCTTGGCGGCTCGTATTATGGCCAAACCATTCAAATCTGGTCAGCTTTGTTTATGGCAGCTGCCCTCGCCGCGATTCTTGTGGCGATCATCAGTTTTGCGCATAAACAGGTTCTGCGCCGGTATGGGTTGGTGGAAAGATGATATTTGGCATGAACGGCTGGATTACAGCCGCGCTGGTGTTTTGGCTGTTTGCCTGGGCGCTCAATGAATTTTTGTCGCGGCGCGAGTTCGGCAACGGTTTTATCCAAAAATCGGTCAATCTCTTTATCCCGCTGCTGTTTGGCATCACATTGCTGGTGTTATGGGAAGGCTTGGTGCGCGGGTTTAACGTGTCACAAATTTTGTTGCCCGCCCCGAGCCTGATCTGGGCCAAACTCAGTCAATCCAGCAGTATCCTCTGGACTGATTTCCGCCAAACCTATTTGAAGGCGGTGATTTCCGGTTATGTTATGGGCTGCGGCGCTGGTTTTATTGTGGCTATTTTGGCCGACCGCGTGCCGTTTTTACGCAAAGGGCTTTTGCCGCTTGGCAATTTTGTGGCGTCACTGCCAATCATTGGTTTGGCACCCATTATGGTGCTGTGGTTCGGGTTTGACTGGCAATCTAAAGCTGCCATTGTGGTGGCAATGGTGTTCTTCCCGATGCTGGTCAACACGGTAGCAGGCTTGGCTGCGGCGGACACGATGCAGAAAGATTTGATGCGCACCTATGCGGCCAGCTATTTTCAAACCCTGCTGAAATTACGCCTTCCGGCCGCCATGCCGTTCATTTTCAACGCGCTTAAAATCAACTCGACTCTGGCGCTGATTGGCGCAATTGTGGCGGAGTTTTTTGGCTCGCCTGTCAGCGGTTTGGGGTTTAGAATTTCCACTGAAGTTGGCAAGCTGAATGTGGATATGGTGTGGGCAGCCATTGCTGTTTCAGCGCTGGCTGGTTCGCTTTCTTATGGGGCGCTTGCGCTCCTTGAACGATTTGTTACGTTTTGGCATCCGTCCATCCGAAGAGGATGAGACACATTTGGCATCCGTCCATCCGAAGGGGATGAGACACATTTGGAATCCGTCCATCCGAAGGGGATGAGGCGCAATAGGAGAGGCATTATGAAAAAACTGACCACTACCCTTTTGGCAGGCGCATTTTCGCTGGCCGCATTTTCAGCCATGGCGGCTGACAAGCTGACATTGCAGTTGAAATGGGTCACGCAAGCCCAGTTCGCCGGTTATTATGTGGCCAAAGACAAAGGCTTTTACACCGAAGCCGGTCTCGACATTGAAATTAAACCCGGCGGCCCGGATATCGCTCCTGAGCAGGTTATTGCCGGTGATGGCGCTGACGTGATCGTGGCCTGGATGGGCGGCGCATTGGTTGCCCGGGAAAAAGGCGTTCCGCTCGTCAACATTGCCCAGCCGTTCGGCAAAGCCGGTTTGCAGATGATTTGTGCCAAAGGCGGCAAAGTTGCCACTGAAGCCGATTTCAAAGGCACAACGCTCGGCACATGGTTCTTTGGCAATGAATACCCGTTCTTTGCATGGATGAGCAAACTTGGTCTGCCAACCGAAGGCGGCCCGGACGGCGTGACTGTTCTTAAACAGAACTTTGATGTTTCAGCCCTTGTCAACAAAGAAGCCGATTGCATTTCGGTTATGACCTATAATGAATATTTCCAAGCGCTGGATGCCGGTTTCAAACCGGAAGACCTCGTGGTGTTTAACTATTCTGCGATGGGCAATGATCTGATGGAAGACGGCCTCTATGTTAAAGAGGAAGATCTGGCTGATCCGGCGATGAAAGACAAACTCGTTCGTTTCGTGAAAGCTTCCATGAAAGGCTGGCAATATGCTGTTGCCAATCCGGATGAAGCAGCCATGATTACGCTCGAAAATGATGCCTCAGGCGCACAAACTGAAATTAGCCAGAAGCGCATGATGGGCGAGATTGCAAAATTGATTTCCGACCCGAACGGCACGCTCGATACCGCTGTGTACGACCGTACTGTTGCAGCTTTGATGGCACAAAAAATCATTACCAAAATGCCAGAAGGCGCATTTACCAAAGACATTACCGAAGCTGCAATGAAATAAGCTGTTTCAAATTTGGTTTGAAAAGGCGGAGCCGTGGCCCCGCCTTTTTTATTTTGAGATATTCCTGCGCTCCATAGACGCAGTTTGACCAAGATCATTGTTTTGCCGCGAAGGCTTCATTAACTGCAATAGCGTTAAATGCGCCCTTATTGTCCCGTGAACCAAAGTTGAATGATGTTCTGGATTGCCGCTATTTGTCTTGTGTTGCTGGTAATGCTGGCCATTTACGTGCCGCTTGGCCGCACAACAAAACTGGACACAACCAAGCCTGCCCTGATGCGGGCACTTGCCGCTGAACTTGGTGACGTTAATGCAGACAAAGGCGAGCGCTTTGCCACGACTGCTGAGGCAGACGCAGCCCGCACTGAAATTAGCCGTAGGCTGCTGGCGCTTGAAGCATCACCGGAAGCATCACAGCCTGAACGCCGGTCATCGCAATTATTTGTCGTGTTTGCTTTGGTGCCAATCTTAGCGGTGCCGCTTTATTTGCAGCTGGGCCAACCTGAATATGCCGACCAAAATATTGCCACGCGCATTGATGCCGATGTTTCTGAAGGCCAGCAGGAAGTTGCAAAGCTGATTGACCGTGTTGAAAAACGCCTTGCCGCGCAGCCTGACGATGGAGAAGGCTGGGCTGTAATTGCGCCCGTTTATTTTCGTTTGGGGCGCATTGATGACAGTTTAAACGCGTTCACCAAAGCCATTGAATTTCACGAGGGCGAACCGGCGCAAAAGTTGCGCCTCATGGCTGACCGCGCTGAAATTATGGTGGCTAAGGACGATGGAAAGGTCAGCGCAGAGGCTGCAGAGGCGTTCACCGGGGTTTTGGCACGTGATCAGAACAATCAAAAAGCCCTGTTTTATTCAGCGATCTATTTGGAGCAGACGGGCAGTGCTGAAAAGGCCATGACGAATTGGTCAGAACTGATTGCCCGCTTCAAAACTGGCAACCCGCCTTGGTTAGAAGTTGCTGAGCGCCGTTTGGCAGACCTTAAAAACCCGCCAGTCGCAGAAGTCGGCCCCACAACTGATCAGGTTGAGGCGGCAGGTGCCATGACTAAAGCCGAACGTAGCGAAATGATCAAAGGCATGGTCGATGGCCTTTCCGCGAAGCTTAAGGAAAATCCGCAAGATCAATTTGGTTGGATGCGGTTAATTCGAGCCCGTATGGTGATGAACGACCGGCAGCAAGCCCTGCTTGATTTGGAAGCGGCGCGCAAACTTTTTGCGCCTGGCACGCAAGGCCGGGCGGAAATCGATTCGGTTGCCCATTCTATGGGGCTATAAGATGGGGGCGATAGAATCACAGCAATGAACAGGCGCAAGCAAAACCGGTTGATTATCATCGCCGCAGCAGGCGTCGTGCTGTCGATGGCAGCTGGCCTTTCGCTTTATGCGATGAACGATAAAATTGTATTTTTCAAATCACCCTCTGATATTGCCAATGAAGGCCTTGAACCCGGCGTGCGCGTTCGGATCGGCGGGCTTGTGAAAGACGGAACATGGGAACGCGACGGCACGTCGCATTTGTTTGTTGTCACCGATACAGCCAAAGACCTGACCGTGCGCTATAATGGTATTATGCCAGATTTGTTCCGCGAGGGGCAAGGCGTGGTGCTGGATGGTTCTGAATCCATGGATGGTAACTTTGTGGCTGATACGGTGCTCGCAAAGCACGACGAAAACTACATTCCTGCCGAAGTTGCCGCTGCTCTTAAAGCGCAGGGCCATTGGCAAGAAGACGGAAAAACCTATGGCGATAAAACCTATGGCGACAAAACCTATGGTGACAAAACCTACGGCGACAAAACCTTCGGCGAAAAGAGCGCAACCCCGTGACAGATAATTTGCTGCAAAATCTTATGATCGTTGAACTTGGCCACTTTGCTCTGGTGCTGGCTTTGATGGCCGCATTTTTGCAAATGCTGGTGCCAATGGTTGGCGCCGCGCGGGGCGATATGCGGCTTATGTCAACGGCCGGGCCTTTATCATCGGTGCAATTGGTATTGGTTGCCGCGTCATTCATCGCATTGACACTGGCCTATGTCGGTTCTGATTTTTCGGTGCGCAATGTTTGGGAAAATTCGCACACCCTCAAACCGCTGATCTATAAAATGAGCGGCGTTTGGGGCAACCACGAAGGTTCCTTGCTGCTTTGGGTTTTGATTTTGGCGCTGTTTGGCGCCTCAATACCGATGTTCGGGCGGCATTTGCCATCGCGCTTGAAAGCCAATGTGATCGGCGTGCAAGGGTCAATCTCATTTGCCTTTTTGTTGTTCATTTTATTGTCATCAAATCCATTTTTGCGGCTCAACCCTGCGCCTATGGAAGGCCAGGATTTGAACCCGCTTTTGCAAGATATCGGCCTCGCCATTCACCCGCCGCTTTTATATCTGGGCTATGTTGGATTTTCTGTCACGTTTGCTTTTGCGGTTGCAGCGCTCATCGAAGGCCGTGTTGACAGCGCTTGGGCGCGCTGGGTTCGGCCGTGGGCGCTGGCTGCATGGCTGTTTTTAACACTCGGCATTTCGATGGGTTCATACTGGGCCTATTATGAACTTGGTTGGGGCGGCTGGTGGTTCTGGGATCCGGTTGAAAACGCTTCGCTCATGCCGTGGATTTTAGGCACAGCATTGCTGCATTCGGCCATTGTGGTTGAAAAGCGCAACACACTCAAAGTGTGGACGATATTGCTCGCAATCCTCACGTTCTCACTGTCCCTTCTTGGCACATTTATCGTGCGCTCCGGCGTTCTAACGTCTGTGCATTCTTTTGCCACTGACCCAACGCGCGGTGTGTTTATTCTGGTCATCTTATGTGTGTTTATCGGCGGTAGCCTGACACTGTTTGCCGTGCGCGCCAATGCCGTTCAATCGGGCGGTATTTTTGCGCCGGTCAGCCGCGAAGGCGGTTTGGTTCTCAATAATCTGTTTTTGTCTGCGGCAGCTGCAACTGTGTTTATCGGCACGCTTTACCCTCTGTTTTATGAAGCATTGACCGGCGGTAAAATTTCAGTTGGCCCGCCGTTTTTCAATTTGACGGTTCTGCCGCTGTGCTTGCCTCTTTTGCTGGCCATGCCGTTCGGCCCATTTCTCACATGGAAGCGTGCCGACATTAAAGGTGTAGCGCAGCGGCTGTATGCTGTCGCAGCTATCGCTGTTGCCATTGCGCTCATTGGCTCAATAATGTCGGGTCATCGCAATATCTGGTCAATGATTGCGCTCGGGCTTGGCGTTTGGCTGGTGTTGGGCGCGCTTTCTGAAACCGCGTTCCGCGTTCGCTGGCAATGGTCAAATCCAGCCCCAAGCCTTCGCCGTTTAGTGCATTTGCCGCGCGCATCCTGGGGCGCTATGCTCGGTCATTTAGGCGTCGGCGTGATGGTCTTAGGCATTGGTGGCGCCGGTTTGCGAACCGAAATCATCAAGGATATGCGCGCTGGTGATAGCGTCGAAGTTGCTGGCTATAATCTGACATTCAAAAAGATCGTTAAAGAAGCAGGTGCAAATTACACGCAAGATGTTGCCGTGTTTGAAGCAAGCCGCAATGGCGCTATGATTGCTGAAATACGGCCAGCAAAACGCGTCTATCCGGCGCGGCAAATGCCCACAACTGAGGCGGGTATTCATACGATCGGAGTTTCACAGCTCTATTTGTCGTTGGGTGAAGTGCGCAGTGATGGTCTGATTGTGGCGCGGCTTTATCATCAACCGTTTATTTTGCTGATCTGGATTGGCACACTCATCATGGCATTTGGCGGCGTTTTATCTCTGGCTGACCGGCGTTTACGCGTTGGTGCGCCAAAAGCTGCCATTTCAAAAATGCCAGATGCAGTGCCAGCAGAATGAGGGCGTTTCTAGCAGCCATATTTTTAATATTGGCTGGCCTCGGTGGCGCTTTTGCAGTTATGCCCGACGAAATCCTCACAGATGCGAATCTAGAGGCGCGTGCCCGCGTGATCTCCAAAGAACTGCGCTGTATGGTCTGCCAGAACCAATCGATTGATGATTCAGAGGCTCCACTGGCAAAGGATTTGCGCGTTTTGGTGCGGGAACGTTTGGTTGCCGGTGATAGCGATGGTGCCGTGCTGGATTTTGTTGAGCAGCGTTATGGTGCGTTTGTGTTGCTAAAGCCACGTCTTAATGCACATACCGTTTTGCTTTGGGTGAGCCCGGCCCTTGTTGTACTGGCGGGCCTGATTTTAATCTGGCGGCGGCGGAGCATATTGGGCACACAAACGCCTGCTTTGACGCCCGACGAAGAGCAGCGTGTTGAAGCGCTATTAAAAGATTATAAGTCTTAAAGATGCGACTTTATGGCAGTGGCGCTTTAATTGTGTAAGGATTAGAGCAATTCTAAACTATGACACACTCCAGCCATTTAACTTGGCGAGCAGGGCTTAATGGACTTCGACGCCTTTTTCAGAATCAAATTGGCCACGCTCCACGACGCTGGCAATTACCGCGTTTTTGCCGATATTGAGCGGCAGGCGGGCCAGTTTCCGCGTGCCACGCGGCACCGGCCGGATGGCACCAGCCATGATGTGACAGTGTGGTGCTCGAATGATTATTTGGGCATGGGCCAGCATCCGAAAGTCACCGGCGCGATGCATGCCGCGATTGATAAATCAGGCACTGGCGCAGGCGGCACACGGAATATTTCAGGCACAAACCATTATCATGTGGTGCTTGAGAAAGAATTGGCGGATTTGCATGGCAAAGAAGCGGCGCTGATATTCACATCAGGCTATG
>JANOPZ010000018.1:0-18864 GCA_031422195.1 Limoniibacter sp.
GTGGTGAACTGACTAAGCTCGGAAGCAGAAATAATGGCGGCGATACCAAGGGCAATGATGACCAGCCGCGCCAAATGGGAAATACCGGTTCTAATAACTCCCGCGGCGGGCGAACATCCGGTGGAAGCAGCAATTACGGTAGCGGCGGTTCTCAGGGTGGAAATCAGGGCGGAACTCAAGGCGGCGGGGCACCTAAGGGTGGCTACGGCGATTTGGATGATGAGATTCCATTCTAAGCGTCTTGCGCTGAAAGATTTATTGCAAGCATGATGTTTGTAAACTACCTTACCTAAGCGTAATGTTTAACGGGGGCCGAAATGAAAAGATGTTTTGCTGCTTGCCTGCTTGCCGCGACTACCTTTTCTACACCAGTTTTTGCTGAGGCTGTAGATATGTCAACCATCACTTGCGAGCAGATTTTGTCGTCTAACCAAGACGATGTGACCACTATTTTAATATGGCTGGATGGCTGGTTGGCAGGTCAGGCAGATAATACCATGCTTGATCCTGACCAGTTGGGCAAACAAGTTGAAGGCATTTTGGGTGTTTGCCAAACCAATGGCGCTATGAGCGTTATCAACGCAGCCACCCAATATCTGGCCCAGTAGGCCGCTTGATTGAAGTTTGCGCTTCAACCAAGAGGTTGCATCGCCAAACTCCTAATACCATCGGCGACAAATTGAACAGCCAAAGCTGCCAAGATCAGGCCCAAAAGCCGCGAAATGAGCGACCGGGTGGAATGCGGGATCATCGCATTCAACCGGTCGGCAATCAGCAGGCATGCCAGCGTAATCAACAAGCAGGTAATGATGATGCCCGTTAAGGCGGCGCGCTCTATTGGTTCGTTGAAAGAACCAGACAGCAGGACAATGGCTGAAATTGAGCCCGGTCCGGCGATGAGTGGAATGGCAAGCGGAAATACGGAGATATCGCGCACATGATCATCGTGCACAGCTTCTTCGACTTGCTTTTCGCGGCGCGGATTGCGCTTTTCAAACACCATTTCAAACGCAATCCAGAACAGCATAATACCGCCTGCAATGCGGAAGGCGTCGAGTGTAATACCAAACAAAGCCAGCAAAGACTTGCCGAGAACTGCAAAAACAATCAAAATTATCGCCGCAATGAAGCTGGCACGTATGGCAACTGATTTGCGCTGAGTGGTTGAGAAACCAGCGGTAACCGCCAGAAAAATCGCAGCAACGCCCGGCGGATCAATCAATACAATCAATGTTGCAAATGCATTGAGCAGCATTTCTGCGGTCATTTTTAGATCCAAATCGAAACTTTCGATCCTATTGGGGCGCAATTCCTGATAAAATCAATCAAAAAGCTTTGCCGTCAGCAATTTGAAGCTGGCAGTTCCAAAGGCCAAGGCAAAAACGCCATCAAACCAGCGTTTGAGTTGTTTGTAACTGGTCGCTACGCCCTTTATTGAGAACAAAAATGCAAACCCCTGAAAGATAAAAACGCCCTGAACGGCCAATGCCCCGATGACAAGTGCCAGCGAGACAGCAGGCGTTCCATGTGGAATGCCGATTGCAAACAGCGAGCTAAAGAACAAAATTGGCTTCGGGTTGGTTAAATGCAGGCCAAGGCCCTTTAGAAATGTTGCCGATAAAGTGCCGGAAGCCGCGTTGCCAGCCATAAGGGCGTTTTTGCTGAAAGCGGCTTTTGCCGATTTCCACGCCAGATACATAAGATAAAGCGCACCCAAATAGCGCATAACTTCAAACGCCCAGACATTGGACAGCATCAAAGCGCTTAGGCCCAAAGCAGCGGTGATCGACCAGACTAACGAACCGGAACTCACACCCGCTGCAAATGCCACGCCGTATTTACGGCCGTGCGCCATTGATGTTGCAGCAATCGCCATTGTTGCCGGGCCAGGGCTGGCAGCCGCGATAAACCCCGCAATTAGGATCATTGGGAGATTGAGTGTTTCGACCATATAACAGATTTAACATTGGTTTTACGGCCTGCAATTGCTGGAATTGCCGTGGTGACAAATCAATCTGCGTGCCGGCTGCATGCAGCCAAACCTGTTCAGAAGCGCAGTCAGAGATTGGTTATCGCTGCGGGAACAGGCTATAACGCTTAGACGATTCTTTTGGGAAGTTCTCCTTGAGCGACATTGATAACACTGACGGTTCTGAGCCTGAAACTCCGGGCAAGCCTGAGTTGACGCCCGGCGTTGAAATTATCTCCCTTGTCGATGAAATGCAGAAGTCGTTTCTTGCCTATTCAATGAGCGTTATTGTCAGCCGTGCGCTGCCTGATGTGCGCGATGGCTTGAAGCCGGTGCATCGCCGCATTCTGTATGGCATGAGTGAACTTGGCATTGATTGGAACAAGAAGCACGTCAAATGCGCTCGAGTGACCGGCGATGTGATGGGTAAATACCATCCGCACGGCAATCTGGCGATTTATGATGCCTTGGTGCGTATGGCTCAAGATTGGTCGCTGCGTTTGCCGTTGATTGACGGACAGGGCAATTTTGGTTCGATTGATGGCGATGCTCCGGCAGCCGAGCGCTATACCGAATGCCGCTTGGCTAAGCCCGCGCATTCGATGCTCGACGATTTGGATAAAGACACGGTTGATTTCCGCGATAATTATGACGGCGCGTTCCAAGAGCCGGTGGTTTTGCCTGCCAAGTTTCCAAATCTGCTGGTCAATGGTTCAGGCGGCATTGCGGTTGGCATGGCAACCAATATTCCGCCGCATAATTTGGGCGAAGTGATCAACGGGTGTATCGCGATGATCGATAACCCGGAGATTTCGCTCAATGAATTGATGGAGTTTATTCCCGGGCCGGATTATCCGACCGGCGGTATAATTCTTGGGCGTTCCGGTATCCGTTCGGCCTATGAGACGGGCCGTGGTTCTGTAATCACGCGGGGGCGCGCCACAATTGAGACGCTGCGCGGCGACCGTGAAGCCATCATCATCACTGAAGTTCCTTATCAAGTGAACAAGGCAAGCTTGGTTGAGAAGATTGCTGAACTGGTTAAAGAAAAGCGCGTGGAAGGCATTTCTGACCTTCGCGACGAATCTGACCGCCAAGGCTACCGCGTAGTCATTGAATTGAAACGCGATGCTGTGGCTGATGTTGTGCTCAACCAGCTTTACCGGTTTACGCAACTGCAAACATCGTTCGGCTGCAACATGGTTGCGCTGACAGGCGGCAAGCCTGAATTGATGAATTTGACCGATATTTTGCGTGCGTTTCTCGCATTCCGCGAAGAGGTTGTCGGGCGGCGCACCAAGCATTTGCTCAATAAAGCACGCGACCGTGCTCATGTGTTGGTTGGTTTGGCCATCGCGGTTGCCAATATTGACGAAGTGATTGCGTTGATCCGTAATGCGCCAAACCCCGCGACTGCGCGAGAGCAATTGATGGAGCGGCGCTGGCCGGCCAAAGATGTTGCACCGTTGGTGCAGCTGATTGATGACCCGCGCCACGGGCTTAATGTAGACGGCACCTATAATCTATCTGAAGAACAGGCGCGCGCGATTTTGGAATTGCGTTTGGCAAGGTTGACCGCGCTTGGCCGCGACGAGATTGAAGAAGAACTCGAAAAAATCGCGGTCGAAATTCGTGATTATTTAGACATATTGCGCTCGCGTACCCGCATTTTGACGATGATCAAAGACGAACTGGCCGCCGTGCGCGACGAGTTTGGCACACCACGCCGCACGGAGTTTGGTGCTGGCGACGCCGATATGGAAGATGAAGATCTGATCGCCCGTGAAGATATGGTGGTGACGGTCAGCCATGGCGGCTATATTAAGCGTGTGCCGCTATCGATTTACCGAGCGCAGCGCCGTGGCGGCAAAGGCCGTTCTGGCATGGCGACGAAGAATGAGGATTTCGTTTCGCGCCTGTTTGTGGCCAACACACACACGCCGATTCTGTTTTTCTCGTCCAACGGTATTGTTTACAAAGAAAAAGTCTGGCGATTGCCGCTGGCCACGCCGCAATCCAAGGGTAAAGCGCTCGTCAATATTTTGCCGCTCGATAAGGGCGAACGAATCACCACCATCATGCCGCTGCCGGAAGATGAGGATAGCTGGGCCGATTTGGATGTGATGTTTTCAACCACACGCGGTACGGTTCGCCGCAACAAATTGTCAGATTTTACGCAAGTCAACCGCAATGGCAAAATCGCGATGAAGCTGGATGAAGCTGGCGATGCCATTTTATCAGTCGACACGTGTACAGGATATGACGATGTGTTGATGACAACGGCTTTGGGTCAGTGCATCCGCTTTCCGGTTGCCAGCGTGCGCGTGTTTGCAGGCCGCAACTCGATCGGTATCCGCGGCATAAATCTTGCGCCTTCCGACACTGTTATTTCGATGGCGATTTTGAATGGCAGCAATGCCAGTGCTGAAGAACGCGCGGCCTACCTGAAACGCTCGATTGCTGAACGCCGCGCTGCCGGTGCTGACATCGAAGATGTGGCTTTGGTTGGCGAAGAGGTTGCCGGTGAGGCAAACCTCAACGAAGAGCGTTTTGCAGAAATGCTTGGCAATGAGCAATTCATCTTGAACGTGTCTGAAAACGGTTATGGCAAGCGTTCATCGAGCTATGAGTTCCGCGTTACCGGCCGTGGTGGCAAAGGTATTCGCGCCACGGACACCTCGAAGGTTGACGAGATTGGGTTGCAGATTGCTGCGTTCCCTGTGCTGCCAAGCGACCAGTTAATGCTGGTTACCAGCGGCGGCCAATTGATTCGCGTGCCGGTAAATGGCATCCGCATTGCGGGCCGCGCAACCAAGGGCGTCACCATTTTCCGCACGTCAGATGGCGATAAGGTGGTGTCAGTTGATTGGATATCGGAGCAAGAAGGCGACGATGAAAGTAACGGTGATGGCGATATTATCGAAGGTGAAGCCACGACAAGCTGATTGCCCGCTGTCAAATCAATGTTTAAGAAGCCGGTTATGAGCGCACGCATTGCTATTTATTCCGGTTCCTTTGACCCCATGACCAATGGGCATGTTGATGTGATGAGCGCTGCTTTGGGCATTGCTGACCATGTCATTGCGGCAGTCGGTGTTCATCCCGGTAAAGTTCCGCTGTTTTCGTTTGACCAGCGCGCTTTGTTGATACGCGCGGCCATGCCACATGCTGATAGGCTCCTCTCGGTGATTTCGTTTGATGGACTGGTTGTTGAGGCTGCAACAAAAGCTGGCGCAACTTTGATCATTCGCGGCATTCGTGATGGCACAGATTTGGATTATGAAATGCAGATGGCGGGCATGAACGCTGCTATGGCCCCCCAAATCCAAACCGTGTTTATTCCCGCAAAACCAGATGCGCGCTTTATAACAGCCACATTGGTACGCCAAATCGCATCCATGGGCGGCGATGTTTCCAGCTTTGTGCCGGAAGCTGTTGTTGCTGCATTAAAATCAAAATTTTCGTAAATTCAGATAGGAAATCCCATGATTACCAGACGCCTTCTTCTTGCTGCCTCCGCTGCACTTTGCCTGATCGCTGTGCCCGCTTTGGCCGCTGACACCATGATTATTGAACTGAAAGACGGGCCGGTAACGATTGAACTTCGCTCTGACCTGGCACCAAAACATGTTGAGCAAATCAAGGCGCTTGTCACCAGTGGCGCTTATGATGGCGTGGTGTTTCACCGCGTGATTGACGGTTTTATGGCCCAAACTGGCGACGTGAAATTTGGCAACCTTGAAAAAGGTGGCGACTTGGCTTCTGCTGGAATGGGCGGTTCTGATTTGCCAGATATTAGCGCCGAATTCACCGACAAGGCCAAATTTGAACGCGGTACAGTGGGTATGGCCCGCTCATCCAGCCCAGATTCTGCCAATTCTCAGTTTTTCATTATGTTTGCGCCAGCACCCAATCTAGACGGTCAATATACCATTATCGGCCAAGTGACCGATGGCATGGACCGTGTCGATAACATCACAAAGGGCGATGGAGCAAACAATGGTTCGGTCGCTGCACCTGATAAAATGATCACCGTGAAACTTGGCGCAAACTAATTCACTAAAGAAAGGATGCCATTATGGCTGAGACACAAAACCCCGAGAACATGCTCGTAATGGAAACCTCCAAGGGCAAAGTTGTGATTGAACTGATGCCCGATCTGGCCCCCGGCCATGTCGCTCGTATCAAGGAACTGGCTCGCGAAGGCGCTTATGATGGCGTTGTTTTTCACCGCGTCATTGACGGCTTTATGGCACAGACCGGCGACGTTAAAAATGGTAACAAAACTGGTGCAAGCTTTAACATCAGCCGCGCCGGTACCGGCGGTTCGTCTAAGCCGAACCTAAAGGCCGAATTTTCAAACGTGAACCACGGCCGCGGCGCTTGCTCCATGGCGCGGTCGCAAGACCCGAATTCTGCCAATTCGCAGTTTTTTATCTGCTTTGCTGATTCAGGCTTTTTGAACCGCCAATACACAATTTGGGGGCAGGTGGTTGAAGGCATGGAAAATGTCGATGGCTTGAAACGCGGTGAACCGCCACGCGAGCCAGACCATATTGTATCTGTCAAAGTGATGGCTGATCTTTAATGGATAAGCATCGTCCGAAAAAATGTGCGCAGTTTTTCGTAAAACGATGCCACAAAAATAGTCTGTATTGCGGGTTGATTGAATAATGAAGGTCAGTCTGTTTGACTTTGATCTGCCGGAGGCAAACATTGCGTTGCGTCCGGCGGAGCCTCGTGGTTCGTCGCGCTTGCTGGTTGTCAGGCAAAGCGGACTGGAAGACAGCACAGTTGCGGATTTGTTGACTTTGCTTCAACCCGGTGATGCATTGGTTTTCAACGATACGCGCGTTATTTCCGGCCAATTAACTGGCCACCGAAGCCGTGACGGCTGGAGTGTGGAGGTTGGCGCGACATTACATATGCGAACAAGTTCAAATGCTTGGCTGGCTTTTCTCAAGCCCGGGCGGCGCGTGAAAGCTGGTGACCGGCTGAATTTTGGCGAAGGCCTTGGGGCAACAGCCGGATTAAAGAATGAAGGCGGCGATGTTGAGCTGACGTTTGATCTAGACGGCTTAGAGCTTGATGAAATGATTAAGGCGCACGGGGCCATGCCGCTGCCGCCTTATATTGCCGGCAAGCGCGAGCAAGACGCGCGTGATGCTGTGGATTATCAGACCGTATATGCGCGCGAAGATGGTGCCGTTGCTGCGCCAACGGCGGGACTTCACTTCACGGACGACCTGCTGGCAAAACTCGACACAATAGGTATCGAACGGCATTATGTAACGTTGCACGTAGGCGCTGGCACATTTTTGCCTGTAAAAGTGGAAGACACCAAAGACCATAAAATGCATGCAGAAACCGGCGTAGTAACAGCGGAAACTGCGGAGGCGCTCAATGCGGTTCGTGCGCGCGGCGGGCGGATTATTGCGGTTGGCACCACGTCGTTGCGGTTGTTAGAAACAGCCACCAACAGCAAAAAAATAGTGATGCCGTTTAATGGGTCTACCAGTATTTTCTTAACGCCGGGGCACAAGTTTCGCGGCGCAGATGCCTTGATGACCAATTTTCATTTGCCGAAATCAACTCTGTTTATGCTGGTTTCAGCTTTTGCCGGTGTGGACACAATGCGCGCAGCCTATGCCCATGCAATCCAAACCGGCTATCGGTTTTATTCATACGGGGATTCCAGCCTGTTGTTTCCGGAGCGGGTGTAATGCAGGATTTTGGCTTTACGTTGCACGCCACCGATGGTGCTGCGCGTCTTGGCACTGTGCACACGGGCAGGGGCGATATTCGAACGCCGGCTTTTATGCCGGTTGGCACGATTGGCACTGTTAAAGGCATGTATTTGAGCCAAATCGATGAGCTTGGCGCAGATGTTATTCTCGGCAACACTTATCATTTGATGCTGCGGCCCGGCGCTGAACGCGTGGCGCGGCTGGGTGGCCTCCATCATTTTATTGGCTGGAAAAAACCAATCCTGACGGATTCTGGCGGCTTTCAAGTGATGTCGCTGTCGAGTTTGCGCACTTTAACTGAAAAAGGCGTGATTTTCCGCAGCCATGTTGACGGCTCCAAGCATGAAATGACGCCGGAGCGTTCTATTGAAATTCAGGGCCTCTTGGGTTCTGACATTCAAATGCAGCTTGACGAGTGCGTTGCACTTCCGGCCGAACGGCCTGCGATTGAAAAGGCGATGGAGTTATCCCTACGCTGGGCCGAGCGCTGCAAGGTTCAGTTTGGTGAGCAGCCTCAAAAAGCAATGTTCGGCATTGTGCAAGGCGGCACTGAGATCGATTTGCGAGAGCGTTCTGCCCGTGCGCTCACTGATATGGATTTGAAAGGCTATGCTATTGGCGGGCTGGCCGTGGGCGAACCGCAGGCGATTATGCTTGAAACCATTTCTGCAACATTGCCGTTTTTGCCCACACATAAGCCGCGTTATTTGATGGGTGTTGGCACACCGGAAGATCTGCTGCGCTCCGTTGCGCGTGGTATTGATATGTTTGATTGCGTCATGCCAACGCGCTCCGGCCGCCATGGCTTGGCGTTCACGCGGCGCGGCCGGGTCAATTTGCGCAATGCGCGGCATGCCGAAGATAATAGGCCGCTCGATGACGAAAGCGATTGCCCAGCCGCTCGCAATTATAGCCGGGCTTATTTGCATCATTTGTTCAAAGCCAGCGAAGCACTCGGAGCAATGTTGCTATCGTGGAATAATCTGCATTATTACCAGCAACTAATGGCAGGAATGCGGGTAGCAATTGGGCAGGGGCGCTTTGCGACGTTCAGCGAAGAAACAGAAGAGCGTTGGATAAAAGGCGATATCGCAAGGCTCGCGTAGGGCCATTTTAAGGGCACCTGTGATGCTTTACAGGCTCTATAACTACGGGTGTCCTTCGAATGAGCAATTTACCTTAGAATGTAGTTTTCACTGGTTTTGTCGTCTCTTATAACTTTAATGAAGTGCGGGAAATGCCGATGGTTTCCCGCCGGGACGCAGAAATTACATTGTCATCGCATCCGTTTTCTTCAAACTGACACCCGTAATTTTCCAATTGCCATCTGCTTGCTTTTCTACGGTATAAAGCGCGGCCCAATTTTTGCCGGTCATGTCCGTGATCAAAACTTCTTGCATCACCGAGCCTGCTTTAGTCTCCTGAACGCGACCAAAATCCCAGTCTTGCGGACGGTGAACCGGCGTATAGCCGCTTTTAACCATGCCCATAAAGCTTTCAACCGTTGGGAAAAAGGTGCGCACATTCGGCGCAGCAAAGGCATAAGCCTCAGCGTCTTTGTCTGCCAGAAACGCACGGATCTGGCCATCAATAGCGGTTTGGGCTGGTGTGTCGGGCGAACCGGCATAAGCTGCAAATGACATAAATACTGCTACCAAACCGGTCGATAGTTTTGAGATCAAATTAGCCATTCCCGCCTCCCGCATCACCATCATGGGTGAAACATAAAGTATGGCTCAAACTCTGCACAAAGAAAGTGCCATCACGGAACTGTGAACAGCGTTTGAGGGGTTATGGTGAGCGCGCTGGGGTTCGAACCCAGGACCTAATGATTAAAAGTCATTTGCTCTACCAGCTGAGCTACACGCTCCCGCACTGCGCGATGGCGCTGCTTGGATGGGCGACACATAATGGCGGTGTTGGCAGCGGTCAACCCGCTAATTGCCAAATTAGTGAATGAAACCGTGTAAATAATATGAGTAGCAATGTCGCATGGCAGAACCGTGAATAGATGTGAATAGACCGGTTATGCTTTCATGGCATAAGGCGGGTGAATAGACGGGTTTTTGACAGGTTGAAAATGACGATAGATTTTGTGACAGCTTTTGGTGCGGGCGCATTGTCGTTTCTATCGCCATGCGTATTGCCGCTAGTCCCTGCATATCTCTGCTACATGGCGGGTGTGACAGTGGATGATTTCCGGCAAGATGCAGCGGGCACTGCCAGTCGGGCCAAACTGCTCAAGGCTTCGTTGTTGTTTGTACTGGGTTTTGGCACAGTGTTTGTTGCGCTTGGGGCTGGCGCCTCCAGCGTTGGGCAGTTTTTGCGCAGCTGGCAAAATGAACTTGCGGTTGTGGCGGGCTTGCTAATTATTGCAATGGGCCTCAATTTTCTAGGTGTTTTTAAGATAACTTTGTTTTCCCGCGAAGCGCGATTTCAGTCAAAAGCCAGCGGGCCGATGGCTTCTTATGTGATGGGTTTGGCGTTTGCCTTCGGTTGGACGCCCTGTATTGGGCCTGTGCTTGGACCAATCCTTACTATGGCGGGCGGGCAAGATACAGTTGGGGACGGTGCTTTGCTGCTGGCGGTTTATTCACTGGGTCTTGGCATACCGTTTATCTTGGCTGCGTTTTTTTCTGGCGCATTTATGCGATTTATGGGTAAATTTCGTGGACAGCTTGGCAATGTTGAAAAAATCATCGGGGTTTTGCTGGTTTTGGCCGGAATATTTTTCCTTTCCGGTGGCATTCAAAGTGCAGCGTTTTGGTTGCTGGAAGCATTTCCCGAACTCGGAAAATTGGGCTAATGAAAATTCAACTTTGACGCGTAAAAGCAGCGCATGGAATTTGAAGTTTGGATTTTCTCATGACCAACCGCACATGTTTATCTGTTATTCTGGCTGCCGGTGAAGGCACGCGAATGAAATCGGCCCGCTCCAAGGTATTGCATGAAGTCGCGGGGCTTTCGCTGGTGGGCCATGTTGCCAAAGCGGCACAAGCAGCTGGCAGCGGTGATATCGCGCTGGTTGTTGGGCGTGATGCTGAAGCTGTGCGGGCCGAAGCGACGCGTGTTGCTACAAACGCCGAGGTTTTTGAACAGATTGAGCGTCTTGGTACGGCCAACGCTGTTTTAGCCGCACGATCTGCGATTTCACGCGGCTATGATGATGTCTTGGTTTTGTTTGGTGACACACCGCTCATTACCAAAGATGCGCTGGAGTTAGCCCGGGTAAAGCTGGCTGAAGGTGCCGCCGTCGTAGTCATGGGTTTTAGAACGGCAACACCGACAGGCTATGGCCGCTTGATTGAAAAAGATGGGCAACTCGTTGCGATTCGTGAAGAAAAGGAGGCGACCACCGACGAGCGCAAAATTAATTTTTGCAACGGTGGATTAATGGCGATCAATGGTGATGTGGCATTGTCACTGATCGAATCGGTCAAAAACAACAATGCCAAGGGGGAATATTATCTCACAGATATTGTCGAAATCGCTTCTGCTCGCGGGCAAAGCGTTGTTGCTGTTGAGGTCGATGAAACTTTGGTGCTGGGCGTTAACACCCGCGTTGAGCTGGCTGCCTGCGAGCAGCTTTGGCAGCAACGGCGCCGACAGGAATTAATGCTGGGCGGTGTTTCGATGCAGGCACCTGACACAGTTTATTTAAGCCACGATACTGAAATGGAATCAGAGATAACGCTGGAGCCAAACATTTTTTTCGGGCCCGGTGTTCATGTTTCCAAAGGCGCAGTGATCCATGCGTTCAGTCATATTGAAGGCGCGCATATTGGGACAAATGCCGAAATTGGCCCGTTTGCCAGACTGCGTCCCGGTACCGAACTTGGCGAAGCCGCGAAAGTAGGTAATTTCTGCGAAGTTAAAAAGGCCAAAATCGGTAAAGGTGCCAAGGTCAACCATCTCAGTTATATTGGCGATGCTGACGTGGGCGCAAAGGCCAACATCGGGGCTGGCACGATCACATGCAATTATGACGGCTTCAATAAATTCCAAACCAACATCGGTGAAAGTGCATTTATTGGCTCTAATTCGTCATTGGTTGCACCGGTGTCAATTGGTGCGGGTGCAATTATTGCTGCAGGAAGTGTCATTACCAAAAACGTGCCTGATCATGCGATAGCTTTCGCACGAGCACGGCAATCACCGGCGTTGGGTGATGCAAAAGCCAAGCGTTTGCTTTTGGCGGCACAAAAAGCCGCACAAAAAGCATAAAAGCTGAAGTTCCTTAATTGGCTGTCAAACAGCGCAATGATAAGTGACGGGCTTAAGTATGGCTTGAGTGCCATTGCCGCGCTATCGGGCGGCCAAGCTTTGTGGGGAAATGTGATTCATGTGCGGCATTATCGGTATTATTGGCAATTCGGATGTGGCGTTGAATTTAGTAGAGTCGCTGAAGCGGCTTGAATATCGTGGCTATGATTCAGCCGGTGTCGCTACATTGTCGCACGGCCATATTGAACGCCGCCGTGCGGCTGGAAAATTGAAAAATCTTGAAAAAGAACTGGCCGCTCACCCGCTGCCCGGCCATATTGGAATTGGCCACACACGGTGGGCAACCCATGGTGCGCCCAATGAAGTGAATTCGCACCCGCATGCAACAAAACGCGTTGCTGTCGTTCATAACGGCATTATTGAAAATTTCCGCGGTTTGCGACAAGAACTAGAAGCAGCGGGCTACAAGCACGAAAGTGCAACCGATTCCGAAGTTGTGGCGCAACTGGTGACAAAGCTCATGGATGATGGCCTGTCGCCCCGTGCCGCAGTTGAAGAAACCATGAAGCGGGTAACAGGTGCATTTGCACTGGCTTTTTTGTTTGCCGGCGAAGATGATTTGCTCATCGCCGCCAGAAAAGGCTCTCCCTTGGCACTCGGCTGGGGGCAGGGGGAAATGTTTTTGGGGTCGGACGCCATAGCGCTGTCTCCGTTTACCAATACTGTGACCTATCTGGAGGAAGGTGATTATGCCATTCTCACGCACGCCGGTGCAGATGTGTTTGACGAGGCTGGTCATGCCGTAAACCGTGGCAAGCAAATTACGCAAGCTTCCAGCATGATGGTGGATAAGGCGAATTACCGCCACTTTATGGCAAAGGAAATTCATGAGCAGCCGGAAGTCATTGGGCACACTCTGTCGCGTTATCTTGATTTTTCAACTGGCACAGTTCGCGCGCAGGAATTGCCGTTTGACTGGAATGATCTCAAGCGGGTTGTTATTACCGCGTGTGGCACAGCTTATTATGCTGGCTTAACCGCTAAATATTGGTTTGAGCAATATGCCCGGTTGCCTGTTGATATCGATGTGGCCTCAGAGTTTCGGTATCGTGAAATGCCCCTGGAAGCCGGGGGCTTGGCGCTGTTCGTTTCGCAATCTGGTGAAACTGCTGACACGTTGGCAAGCCTGCGCTATTGCAAAGCCAATGGACAGCATATTGGGGCCATTGTTAACGTGCCCTCTTCAACCATTGCGCGTGAAGCAGATGTGGTGTTTCCGATTTTGGCAGGGCCAGAAATTGGCGTTGCTTCGACCAAAGCTTTCACTTGCCAGCTTGCAACCCTATGCGCATTGGCCGTGGCAGCAGGGCGCGCGCGCGGCGTGCTTTCTGCAGAAGATGAAGGTAAACTGGTCGCTGCTTTAGCTGAAGCACCGCGAATGGTGGCTGAGGCATTGCGTTTGGAAACACAAATTGAAAAGCTCGCCAAGCAACTTTCAAAGGCGCAGGATGTTTTATATCTCGGCCGCGGCACGAGCTATCCGCTTGCCATGGAAGGCGCGTTAAAACTCAAGGAAATCAGCTATATTCATGCAGAAGGTTATGCGGCAGGCGAGTTAAAGCATGGGCCAATCGCGCTTATCGACGAAAATATGTATGTCATTGTTATTGCGCCATACGACCGGATTTTTGAAAAAACGGTTTCCAATATGCAGGAAGTGGCTGCGCGGGGTGGCAAGATTATTTTGATCACTGATGAGAAGGGCCACCTTGAGGCCGGTATTACCCCGCATGAAGTTATTATCATGCCGGAAATGCCATCCACAATAACACCGCTTGCTTATTCAGTGCCGATCCAGTTGCTGGCTTATCACACGGCACTCCATATCGGCACAGATGTTGACCAACCGCGCAATTTGGCAAAATCGGTTACTGTTGAGTGAACGCTTGAAGTCTGTGATGTGAAGCCGCTATAGACCGTTGGACCGATATTGCACTGGGGTTTTAAGTGGGCCGGATACGAACTTATTTTTTAACGGGTCTGGTTCTCGTCGCGCCTTTAGCATTGACCCTGTATTTCGTGCGGTCGATGATTGGCTGGGTGGATGGCTGGGTAAAGCCTTATTTGCCTTCAACGGTAAACCCGGACACTTATTTACCGTTTGCCATACCTGGAATTGGCTTGGTTATTGCCTTGGTTTTGATCACATTCATCGGCTTTCTTACTGCAAACTTTGTTGGCCGCAAAATTGTCCAATATGGCGAACGCCTGTTGGCCCGCATGCCTGTGGTGCGCAGTATTTACAGCAGCTTAAAACAGATTTTTGAGACTGTTTTTTCAGATAAAAGCAGCTCTTTCAAATCAGTGGCCTTGATCGAATATCCCCGCAAAGGCGTTTGGGCTTTGGCTTTTGTGGCCGGCGATACTCAAGGCGAAGTGCGTGAAAAACTTATGCCTGAGGCCGATGAAACCATTTCGGTTTTTATGGCAACGACTCCTAATCCCACCGGCGGTTTCGTGATGTTTTTCCCGAAGAAAGATGTCAAAATATTGGATATGTCAGTGGAAGATTGTTTGAAATTAGTGATTTCAACAGGTCTGGTCTGGCCAAACTATGATCAGGGTAAAATCCGCGAGATTGCCGCCGTCGAGGGCATTAAATTGCCGAAACCACGGGCCGCTAAAAAGGCGATTTAAGCGCTAAGAATAGCTTCAGCAGCTTTATTTCCTGAAATATGCGCGCCATGAACAGTGCCGAAGTAGGTGCTGGCTGCTTCTCCGGCAAAATAAAAGCGACCGTCAACCGGTTCTGCCAACGTTACAAAATCTGCGGCACTCGTTGTAATACCCGGGTAAGAGTAAGCGCCACGCGCAAAGGGATCATCTGACCAGCGGCTAACCAAAATTCCGTCAATGCGTGGTGGCGCGCTGCGGCGAGCAAGAGCGACGCTTTCGGAAATTTCTTGAGCGATTTGGCGATCTGTCATTTTTGCCGCCAAGTCCGCATCTTCCCCGCCACAATAAGCTAAAACAGCGGGGCGGCCTGCAATGCCAGACAGCCCGATTAAATTGCGGAACACGCGGCGTCCATTGGGTGCGAATGCAACATTTGTTTTCGGCAACACAGCTTCGCTCTCAAAAGTCACGATGGCTTTGGCAAATGTGCCAAATCCTATCCGGTCTATGGCCTCTAAATGGCTATCAGGCAGATTAGACTCAAAGTTGACGGCCCGCGCCTTCAATAGGCCAAGCGGCACAGTGCAAATGCAATAAGAGCCCGCATACCGGGTTTGCGACGTCAATACGGTCACGCCGGATTGCTTCCATTGCACACTTTCAACGGGTTCATTTAAGTTAACTGTCAGGTCTTGCGCCAGTCGATCCAGCATACGGCTGTAACCATTGATGATCATCAGATCACCGCCGTCAAACGCTTCGCCCATTTCACTGGCACACGGGTTGAGCAACTTCGGTCCGGCCGCGTAATCGCTGGAAAATTCGCGGTCCAAGACCACATTCATGACATCTTGGTCGCTGCTGTTAAGGCCCCATTGCTTCAGAGCACTGTCGAGCGGCCCTTGAAGCCCTTCAATTGATGGTTTTCCACCGCAGCTGACCGAAACTGTCGCCATCGAAGCTGAAAATCTTGTGCTTAGATTTAGAAATTGCTCACTATCAGCCAACGGCCTTCCACTACCTGAAAGAACCGAAATATCGTTGTGGTTGAAGCGCACGGCACGCGCGCCGGATGCGGATGCCAAAGCAACGAGCGGGTTTTGATCGCTGCCATGAATCCAGTTGGCACCAAGTTCGGCAGCAAATCCTAAAGAACGATTGGTTTGAATACGCCCGCCAATACGGTCACGTGCCTCAAGAACAACGACGCTTTTACCAGCGTCCACCAATTTACGTGCAGCTGAAAGCCCTGCCATGCCTGCGCCGATTATGATAACGTCGTAAGACGCAGCAGCTGCTGGCCGTACTATTTTCGGCAAAGCTAAAAATGCTGCACCAGATACCAAGACGCTACGCCGTGATACTATAGCGTCCAGTTTGCGGTTTCCGCTCAGCATTTGCGAATCTTTCACTGATATATTTGAATAGCGTAATTCTCGATTACCATATTTGCGAGCAATTTTTCGCACATTGCCTGAACGTCAGTTTCAGCAGTTGCGCTGTTTGTGCTCTCAACAACCAAATCAAATACTTTGCCCTGCCGTACGGCATCGACGCCGGTAAAGCCGAGTGAACCCAAAGCAGATTGAATGGCTTTGCCTTGCGGGTCGAGAACACCATTTTTCAGCGTAACAGTGACACGGGCCTTAAATTTCATGAGTTCAAAGCCTCCTTAATGGCGGTTGCGGGTGGACCGCGGCATTACGAGAACTGGGCCCGATGTTGGCGGCGTTTCATTTTCATTCATGATGCCAAGGCGGCGTGCAACTTCGGTGTAGGCTTCAACCAGCCCGCCCAAGTCTTGACGAAACAAATCCTTGTCGAGTTTTTGTTTTGTGTTGATATCCCACAGGCGGCAGTTATCCGGCGAAAACTCGTCAGCAACCACAACGCGCATCATATCGCCTTCATACAAGCGTCCGCATTCCATTTTGAAGTCAACGAGTTGAATGTTTGCTCCTAAAAACAGGCCAGACAGGAAATCATTGATCCGAATGGCGAGTGACATAATGTCGTCCAGCTCTTGCGGGCTGGCCCAACCGAAAGCTGTAATATGCTCTTCAGTCACCAAAGGGTCGTTAAGCGCATCATTTTTATAGTAGAACTCGATGATAGAGCGCGGCAGTTGCGTGCCTTCCTCTATGCCCAAGCGCTTTGTCATTGAGCCGGCAGCAATGTTACGCACGACAACTTCAAGCGGGATAATTTCCACCTCTTTTATCAATTGCTCGCGCATATTGAGGCGCTTGATGAAATGCGTTGGAATTCCAATCCGGTTAAGGCAATTAAAAATGTGCTCGGAAATACGGTTATTCAGCACGCCTTTTCCGTCAATCACTTCTTTTTTCTGTGCATTAAACGCTGTTGCATCATCTTTGAAAAATTGCACCAGCGTGCCGGCTTCGGGGCCTTCATAGAGAATTTTGGCCTTGCCTTCATAAATACGGCGGCGGGTTTTCATGCTATTGCTGTCCTGACACGGCCAGAGTGGGGCCGGAAGGATGTGTGAGCCCACCGGATTTCAAATTTGCTGTAGCGCAGCATTGCTGATTTCACAACGATATTGCCAACAGCCTCGACTATGCGCACAGGTTGTTTTTAGTTGGCGAACACCATATCTGGTGCGCACGAGCAAATTGCCGTTAGGAGGCTATCCAATATGTCTATGTCTGATCGCGAAAAAGGCTTTGAAAACAAATTTGCGCATGATGAAGGCCTTCGTTTCAAAGCCGAAGCCCGCCGCAACAAGCTTCTTGGTTTGGCCGTTGCTGAATTGCTGGGCGTAACCGGTGATGCCGCCGCTGCCTATGCAAAAGAGGTCGTGGTCTCTGATTTTGATGAAGCCGGCGACGATGATGTTGTGCGCAAGGTTATGGCCGACCTGACTGCTGGCGGAATTGCTATGACCGAAGCAGAACTTCGCGTTAAAATGATCGATTTAATGGATGAAGCTATCGCTCAGGTGCAAGCTGGCTAAAATGACAAACTCAATGCGCGCCCGGCTGTCGGATGGTGAAACGCTCTTTACGGCGTGGTCGGCAATGACATCGCCGCATTTGGCGGGCGTGATTGCTGCCAGCGATTATGATTGCGTTACGTTGGATATGCAGCATGGCGCCCATGATGTGTCGAGCATTTTTGCATGCACAGAATCGGTCAAGCGCAGCGGTGCTCACGTCATCGTGCGCATTCCGCTTGGTGCAAATCATATGGTAAGCCGGGCGCTGGATTTTGGTGCAGAAGCCATCATTGCTCCCATGATCAATTCTGTGTCCGATGCAGAAGCGTTTGCCAAAGCCGCTAAATACCCGCCGTTGGGCCAGCGCTCATGGGGCGCTACCCGTGCAATGGAACTCAATGGCGTAAAGATTGGAACAGACTTTTTACTGAGCCAAAATGCTGCAACCCTAAGCTTTGCCATGATTGAAACGCGCGAAGCGCTGGATTGCCTCGATGCGATCCTCGATATTGATGGTATCGACGGTGTGTTCGTTGGCCCTTCTGATCTTTCAATTGCACTCAATAATGGCACAGCAGTTGACCCGCTTGGGCCGCTTGTAAGTGCTGCAGCGTATAGTGTTGCAAAGCTTGCACGCGCTAAAGGCAAGGTGGCTGCGATTTTTTGTGTCGATGAGATCCGCGCAAAAACCTATAAGGAACAAGGCTTTCAGCTCATTGCCTTGCAAACTGATTCAGGCATGATTGCGCGCGGGGCGGTGGTTGCTCTCGCCGCTGCTAAAGGTTCTTAACCCTTTAGCCCCGATAAAAAGCGCGCAAATATCATAGTGCCTTCGGGCCAAGGACCATGGCCTGACTCAATGTTGATATGCGCTGAATTGCCAGCGTCCATCAAAAACGAACCCCAGCAGTTTGCGTAGTCGCCGGCAACTTCGAAGTCGCAATAAGGGTCATTGCGGCTCGCAACCATCATGGATGGAAAGGGCAGAGGTTCACGCGGCAGTGGAGCAAAATCGTGCGCAATGCCCGGCAAAACTTCTGGCCGGTTCCAATCAGATAATGCGACCAAAAATGCACCAGAGACTTTGCCAAATAAATGAGGGGCTGCGTGGGCGACAGCCGCAACGCCAATTGAATGGGCTACCAGAACCACCGGACGCTGAGCTGCGTTAACCGCATCAGCAATTGCTGCCATCCAATGTGCGCGCGACGGTAGGCCAAAGTCCGGATGGACTATGCGCGAAGCATTGCTGAGTTTTGCTTCCCAGCGGCTTTGCCAATGCTCGGGGC
>JANOPZ010000019.1:0-27954 GCA_031422195.1 Limoniibacter sp.
CAGCCCGCGGGCTGCGCGGTTGGTCGCCTTCATTTTTGGCTTCGCTCGATGCGGCTACTTCGCCTTCAGGCTTGGCATCATCGCGTCCACCGCGACGGCGTTTGCGTTTGCGCTTCTTGCCGTTGCTATCGGTTCCACGGGCTTCTGTGGTTTCAGCGTCATCTGCTTCATCGCCATCTTCTGTGACTAAATTTAGGTCTAAAACGTCTTCCTCATCTGCAATATCAATAATGTCGGGATCATTATCCTCAACATACATTGGCGGAGTAATGCCTTTAAGATAATCGCTTGGCACAATGGGTGTTGCAGGACCGCCGCGCAGGATATGTGCTGCATGTTCTGTCAGAGCCATATCACTTTCAACATTGACGGTCACACCAAAGCGGGCTTCCAATTCAAACAACGATTTACGATGTTTATTGAGCAATATCATGGCTTTGGCAGGAGCAAGCCTGACAATCAAATCAGTACGGGCGTCTTTCAGCAGCGCTTCTTCAATCATGCGTAACGATTGCAAAGCGTGCGAAGACTCAGAGCGAACGAGACCTGTTCCATTGCAATGAGGGCAGGGCTGCATTGTGCTTTCGAGCACAGAGGCGCGAATGCGCTGACGGCTCATTTCAAGAAGGCCAAAGTGTGAAATCCGGCCCACTTGAATGCGGGCACGATCACTTTTCAGGCAGTCTTTGAGGCGTTTTTCTACCGCACGGTTGTTGCGGTTTTCCATCATATCAATGAAATCGATCACGATCAGACCAGCCAAATCGCGAAGTCTCAATTGCCGCGCAACTTCTTCGGCGGCTTCTAAGTTGGTTTGCACCGCAGTGCTTTCAATCGAACTTTCTTTGGTTGAGCGACCAGAGTTTACGTCAACCGACACCAAAGCCTCAGTCTGATTGATGATAATATAGCCGCCGGACTTCAGGCTGACATGCGGCTGAAGCATTTTATCCAGCTGGCCATCAATTCCGTTGCGCGAGAAAATCGGCAGCAGATCACGATACGGCTGCACTGCTTTGGCATGGCTTGGCATCAACATCCGCATAAAGTCTTTGGCTTCGCGGTAGCCTTCTTCGCCTGAAACTTGGATCTCGTCGATTTCTTTGCCATAAAGATCGCGGATGGAACGCTTAATCAAGCTGCCTTCTTCATACACTAAGCAGGGTGCAGACGAGGCCAGAGTTTTGTCGCGCACATTATCCCAAAGCCGCATCAAATACTCATAATCGCGTTTGACTTCGGGTTTAGTGCGATTGGCGCCAGCAGTTCGCAAAATCACGCCCATACCTTTGGGCACTTCCAGCTCGTCGACAATTGATCGCAAACGTTTGCGATCAGTCAAGCTGGTAATCTTGCGTGAAATGCCACCACCACGTGCCGTGTTCGGCATTAAAACCGAATAGCGGCCAGCCAGTGACATGTAAGTGGTCAGTGCAGCGCCCTTATTGCCGCGCTCTTCTTTGACGATTTGCACCAACAAAATTTGCCGGCGTTTTATCACTTCTTGAATTTTATACTGTTTGCGCGATGTGTGGCGGCGTACTGGAACTTCTTCGAGCGCATCTTCTTCACCTACGATTTCGACTTCCCGCGATTCAGCATCGCGCTGTTCATCGTCATGCAAGTCGTCATCATGCGAGTCATCATCATGTGAATCTTCATCATGTGGATCTTGCCGGGTATCTTCACCAGTATTGTCGGTATGATTTCTATCAGATGCAGCCTCTGACACGGCATCACCGCCCCGAACAGACACTGCCATTTCACCTGCATCAGAATCGTTGTCGTGGGTGACATCACCGGCTTCGTCACCGGCTTGGTCACCGGCTTCGACACCGGCTTCATCGCTTCTTGGACGGTCAGATGACTTTTTTCCACGCCGCGGTTTGCTGCGTTTTTTCTGCTCGTCTTCGTCGTCTTCTTCTTCTTCAGAACGGGCGGCAAATTCCTGCTCTTCGAGAAGCGCCTGTCGGTCCGCAACTGGAATTTGATAATAGTCGGGGTGAATTTCACTGAAGGCAAGAAAGCCGTGGCGATTGCCGCCATATTCTACAAATGCAGCTTGCAGTGAAGGCTCCACGCGTGTGACCCGCGCCAAATAAATGTTGCCGCGCAATTGTTTGCGGTGGGCAGATTCGTAGTCGAATTCGTCAATACGATTACCGCGAACGACGACGACGCGGGTTTCCTCCCGGTGGGAGGCGTCGATCAGCATCTTGCTGGACATTTTGAAAACTTTCCACGGCAGACTTGAGCCGCCATCCAGTAGCGTTAGGGCTTACAAGACGACTGTCACGATCTGACGAATTTTGATGAATGGCTGCGCCAACGATAAAATGGAGTGTAGCTTGAGAAAAAACGGCCTTGGCGGCGTAAGCGCTGTTTGCGCTTGACTGTTGTGCCTGAGGTCTCATTACCAATCTTCTCAATACCAAAATCGCGTCGCGAACCTGTTAATTAGGTGAGCAGCAAGTGCTGCCCGGTGATTGACCTGAAATTTGAACCACATTTGCCAAATTTGCGTCCAAACTGCGCTAAAATCACGGGTCAGTCGTGATTTCGGCAGAAATCCATGTCACCTGTCGGAAATGAACGAATCACCCTGCAAGCATTTTGAAGATCGAGTTCAAAAACGCGATGCTGAAACCATCCGGCCAGATTTCCGCAAATCATGACATTACAGATGTATAGAATGCTAAAGTGTCACACAAGTGCCAAATGCCGTCATCTTTTTTGGGCGCGGGCCGGATTCACTCTTATCGCTCTCATATTTGCAGCATTTATTTGCCTGCTTGGCTCAAAGGCAGCAAAAGGATCTGAACAGGTTAATACCTCAGTTGTTCTTTTGTCGCTTGAAACGGATGGCCAAACAATTGATTTGACCTTTGACCGGCCGGTAGACATCAGTATTGCGCATTTGGACGGCCCGCCGCGAATCGTGATCGATTTGCCCGAAACCAACTTTGCTGCGCTTGACCAAAATGTTCGCTTACCGGAACTGGTGAGTGCAATTCGCTATGGATTAATGTCGCCTGGGCAATCCCGAATAGTATTAACCCTATCAACGACCGCCATTGGTCAGTTTTTGGCGGCAAGCAATACCGGCATTACGCAGCAGATTGAACTTGTGCTTGTCGACCAAGTAGATTTTGCCACTCGGGTTAACAATGACAGCGTTTTACAAAATCCATCCACCGCGCCAAAACTTGATCGGTTAGGCCAAGTTGCTGGTGAAACAGGGCAGGGTCCGTTTACCTTGGTAATTGATCCCGGACACGGCGGTATTGATGGCGGCGCGGAAGGCAAACTTGGCACTCGGGAAAAAGACGTGACGTTAGCTTTTGGCCTTGCTTTGCGCGACGCCCTTAAAAACACTCCCGATGTTCGCGTTATCATGACCCGTGAGACCGATGTGTTTGTTGGGCTTAACGAGCGGGTGAAAATTGCACGCCAGAATGCTGCGGAACTGTTTTTATCCATACACGGTGATTCGATTAAAGCACCGGAAGTCAGGGGCGCAACGCTTTATACTTTGTCTGATTCAGCCTCCGACGCAATTTCAAGTGCTTTGGCCAACCAAGAAAACCTGTCCGATGCCATTGCAGGATTGCCGCCAATGCAACCTGATCCTGATATGAACTCAATTTTGGTCGATCTTTTGAAGCAGGAAACCGCAACTTTTTCGCGTGAATTGGCAACTCAGATTGTTGTATACTTGAAAGAAAATTCAATTGAGTTGATCAATAATCCGGTTCGATCGGCTGGATTTAGCGTTTTAACCGCGCCTGACGTTCCGTCACTGTTGTTAGAAATGGGATATCTCTCCAATCATGAGGACGAACTTCTGTTGCGCGACCCAAATTGGCGCCGCCAAACAGCGAGTGTAATCGCAAAGGCTGTGGCTGCATATGCCAAGGGGCATCGGACACGTAGCGCAAAATAGCCATGATCGTGCCACAATGCTATTGGCTCAATCACACCTGTGATAATGAAATAGTAACCATAATTGCCGAGTGTTAAAAGTGGTTGCTCCCGAATGTTGCTTTGCATCAGACAGCATAATTTTGTAAACTGCCAATTCTTGCGGTCTCTCGCCTAAGGGTTCTCTATGTTTCGTCTAATTGGTTACATTTTCGGTATTGGTTCGACAATTGCGCTGATTATCGCCGGCGTTGTTGCGGTTTATATTAGCGGCCTTTCCGAAGACTTGCCTGATTATGAGGTTCTTTCGCGTTACGAGCCGCCGGTTATGACCCGTGTCCATGCGTCTGATGGTTCACTGATGGCTGAGTATGCCCGCGAACGGCGCATTTATTTGCCAATTCAAGCTATTCCAGACCGGGTAAAGGCGGCTTTCATTTCAGCCGAAGATAAAAATTTCTACAGCCATTCGGGTGTTGATTTTCAGGGGCTGGCGCGAGCGGTCGTTGTCAATGTCCAAAATTATGGTTCAGGCCGTCGTCCGGTTGGCGCCTCTACAATTACGCAGCAAGTGGCCAAAAACTTTCTTTTATCTGCCGACCAGACAATAGACCGCAAGATCAAAGAGGCTTTGCTCGCCTTCAGAATTGAGAAGGCGTATTCCAAAGACCGTATTTTAGAACTTTATCTCAATGAAATATTTTTTGGTTTGAATTCTTATGGCATTGCCGGCGCAGCGTTAACCTACTTCAATAAATCGGTGAACGAATTATCGATCGGCGAGGCTGCTTTTTTGGCGGGTATCATCAAAGCACCGAACAATTATAATCCATTCCGTAATACTGACCGCGCAATGAATCGCCGAAATTACGTTATCGATCGTATGTTGGAAAACGGCTACATTCAGCAGGCAGAAGCGGCTGATGCGAAAGCCTCGCCATTGGACATGAAGCCACGCGCAAGTGGCACTTATTTATTTGCAGGCGAGTATTTTACCGAAGAGGTCCGCCGCGAATTGATCAACCGCTATGGAGATCAGGCGCTCTATGATGGTGGCCTTTCTGTGCGCACCAGTCTTGATCCTTCTTTGCAAAAACAGGCCAGAAACGCTTTGCACCGAAGCCTGATTGATTATGACCGTGTAAGGGGCTTTCGCGGTGCGGTTAAAATAATCGATATTTCTACTGACTGGGGGCAGGCTCTGGCAAAAGTTGAGCCGCTCGCCGATCAGCCTGAATGGCAATTGGCTGTCGTGTTAGGTGCAACTCCTGAAGGTTTGGATATTGGCGTGCGGCCAAAGCTTGAAGCTTCAGGCGCAGTGAATTCTGCAAGGCGCACAGCCTACATAGCCGCAAGCACAATGAAGTGGGCACTGCGCTATGATGTGAAAGACGAAGGGGACCCCGAAACAAAAAGTGCCAAAGCCAAATCAATCGATCTGGTCATGGCACCCGGCGATGTTGTTTATGTATCAGAAAATGTCACGGACGGCATTTTTGAGCTGGAACAAATCCCGCGTATTGAAGGCGCCATGGTGGCGATGAATCCTCATACCGGGCGTATTCTGGCTATGGTCGGCGGATTTTCTTATTCATCATCCGAGTTTAATCGCGCCACTCAGGCAAAACGCCAACCCGGCTCATCATTCAAGCCAATTGTGTATGCCGCTGCGCTCGACAATGGATATACGCCTGCATCAGTGATTTTGGATGGCCCGTTCTCGATTGACCAAGGCGGCGATCTTGGCCTTTGGGAGCCTAAAAATTACGCTGGCGGATATGCCGGTCCGTCGACTTTACGTCTCGGGGTTGAAAAATCACGAAATCTTATGACTGTCCGCCTTGCCAATGATATGGGCATGAAGCTGATTGCCGAATATGCGCAGCGCTTTGGTATTTATGACAATATGATGCCCGTGTTGTCTGGCGCTTTGGGTGCCCAAGAAACCACTGTTTTGAAAATGGCGTCGGCCTATTCGATTATGGCCAATGGTGGCAAAGCGGTTAAGGCTACTTTGATTGACCGTATCCAAGACCGGTACGGCCGCACCGTTTTCCGTCATGACGACCGCATATGCCCGGATTGTGAAGCGGTCGAATGGAAAAACCAAGAAGAACCTGAGTTGGTCGACCAGCGGGAACAAGTGCTGGACCCCATGACCGCCTATCAGATCACCTCAATGATGGAAGGCGTTGTTGAGCGCGGTACAGCCCAAGTCGTAAAAGAGCTGGAACGCCCAATTGCAGGCAAAACCGGCACCTCGAACGATGAAAAAGATGCTTGGTTTGTAGGGTATTCAACAGACATGGTCGTGGCAGTGTTCATGGGCTTTGACCAGCCAAAGCCGATGGGCAAAGGCCAAACCGGCGGCGAACTGGCTGCTCCGACATTTGTGGATTTTATGAAAACCGCGCTTGCAGATAAGCCTGTGGCAGAGTTTTCGGTTCCTGAAGGCATGACGCAGATTAGAATCAACCGCAAGACCGGCATGAAAGCCAACGGCGAGGGGCCAGAAACAATCTTGGAAGCCTTTAAGCCCGGGACCGGGCCTGCCGACGTCTATTCGGTCATTGGTCTTGAATCGGTTGCAGCCGAAGCGGAATCGATGGTGCGTCGTGCCGAAAAACTGTCACCGGCGGTAAAACAGGCCATTGAGTCAGGCGGCTCCGGCTTGTTTTAACCCGGCTCTTTCATCACTTGTGGGTTGCGTCATGACAATGCAGCCCATAGGAACGATGACAACACTTTTTCATCATAATCCTAAATGCGGAGCGGCTGTATGCGCGCTGAAATCGAATCCATTGTTAACGAGATCCAGCAGGCTGTCAGCCTGCTAAGGAGGCATCTTTGACTGGGATCAATCCATTAAACGCCTTGGCTATTTAAACCAAAGATCAGAGGAACCCGATCTTTGGAACAACGCTGCAGAAGCTCAAAAATTGATGCGCGAACGGCAAACACTTGAAACCAATATCACCGGCATAAAAGCTATTGAACAAGATCTCGCCGATAACATTGAGATGATTGAACTTGGCGAAGCTGAGGGCGATAATTCCATTGTTGTCGAAGCTGAGGCCGCAATTCGTGGATTGCAAAGCACCGTTTCAAGCCGCCAATTGGATGCATTATTGTCAGGTGAAATGGACGGTAACGACACGTTCTTAGAGGTGCATGCGGGGGCCGGTGGCACAGAAAGCCAAGACTGGGCCTCCATGCTTCTTCGCATGTATACCCGTTGGGCGGAGCGCGAGGGTTTCAAAGTTGAGCTTCAAGAAGTGCAGTATGGCGAAGAGGCCGGTATAAAATCGGCAACCATGTTGATCAAAGGCGAAAAAGCCTATGGCTGGCTTAAAACTGAGTCTGGCGTTCACCGCTTGGTGCGTATCTCACCCTACGATTCTAACGATCGCCGCCATACATCATTTTCGTCCGTTGGCGTTTATCCGGTAATTGACGATAATATTGAAATTGACATCCAAGACAAAGATATCCGCATTGATACCTACCGCTCATCCGGTGCTGGCGGGCAGCACGTTAACACGACAGATTCCGCGGTTCGTATTACGCATATGCCAAGCGGTATTGTGGTCACGTCATCTGAAAAGTCGCAGCATCAAAACAGAGCGAATGCCATGAAAGCACTGCGCGCGCGCCTCTACGAGATGGAAATGCGCAAGCGTGAAGAAAAGACACAATCACTACACGACAATAAAACGGATATCGGTTGGGGCCATCAAATCCGCTCTTATGTGCTGCAACCCTACCAATTGGTCAAAGATTTGCGCACCGGATATGAAAGTACCAATCCATCCGCAGTGCTAGACGGCGACATTGAGAGCTTCATGGAAGCAGCTTTGGCCTCAAAAATCAAAGGCTTGGATGGTGTTCAGGTGAATGATCTCGACTAAGCTTACAAGAGATTTGCAACTTTACGTCCCGTACGCAAAAACGGCGCCGGATCATGCGCCGCATCACTTCTTCGCACTTCAAAATGCAAGTGCGGGCCTGTGCTCCTGCCTGTTGAGCCGACCGCTCCAATCGTAGCGCCAGCGGCAACAGTATCGCCTTCTTGCACTCTGATTTGGCTCATGTGGGCATAGCGTGAGGTCCAACCGCTGGCATGCTTTATTTCAACCATGTTGCCATAGCCGCCACTTGATCCGGCGTGAATAACTTTGCCCGCCGCACTTGCCTTAACGGCAAGGCCTGCTGGGCCACGAAAATCTATCCCCGAATGAAACGCATTAGTGCCAAGAAGCGGGTCTTTCCGGTTTCCAAACGCGGAACTCACCGGCTGGCCGGGCAAGGGGGTCATGATAGGGTAGCTTGAAGCTTCATTGCGAATAGTATCCAAGCGCGATAGGGCATCGTCGAGTTGGTCAACGGATTCATCAAAGGCTTGATCAAAATTTTCGCCAATTGCGGCGGGTATGAACGGGCCTCCGGTCCCTACACCAGACTGTTTTACGTCCATTTCCAGCCCAGCAGCCGCAAGTGTTTGCACAATCTTGTCACCGGTTTCGTTGGCTTCGACAATCAAGCCCTGTAAGCGGTTGATTTGTTTGGTTTCAATGTTCTTTAGTGACCCGCTGATCGACATGAATGTCTCGTCTGCCATATCAGCTGCTTGGTAGCCCGTGCCGACTGGAGCAACGTTGCCGGTGATGATTTTATCGAGAAGTGAAGCTGACTTGCTTGAATCAGGCCGCGGTGCCGGCACAGGCAAACCGTCCTCTATGCTGGCTGCACCTGCACGGTCCAGTAAGGGGCCGAGTTTAGAATTGCGCTCAAACAGCGCGTTCTGCCGGACTATCAATTGAGCAACTTTTTGCTCCATTAATTCTTGATCAAGCAACTGGCGGCTGATTATACGGTCGACTTGGCTGCGCAACGCCGAAATTCGATCTTCGTAGGAATGTTGCATTCGTGCTTGGCGTGCAATTGAGGCACCAATTAAATCATCACGAAAAACAAGGTAGCTGGTCGCCATCAAATATCCGGCGGCAAAGGCAACAGCCACAGTTCCGCTAACGGTCATGATCCATGGTTTTATTGTGAAATGGCGAACATTGTCGCCTTGTGCAATTATAATTGTATGCGGCTCACTGCGTTTGCCAAAAATGCCATGATTATTGGATGAACTCGCCACAGAAACCACCAGTTATACACACTGAACTCATGGTCGATTACACTCTGTTAGGGTTAATAAAGCCTTGATTTGCCTTGAAATCTTAGCCTTTTTATTGCTGGTGAAGCGCTTTAACCGCCTCGAGAACCTCAGCAGCATGGCCCGGCACCTTAACTTTATTCCAAACCACGGCAATCATACCATTTTTGTCGATTAGAAACGTGGTCCGCTCAACGCCCATAAATTTTTTGCCGTACATGCTTTTTTCTGTCCATATGCCGTACGCCTGAAGCATGTCTTTGCTTTCATCAGAGGCCAAATCGATGCCAAGTCCGTGTTTAAGACAAAACTTATCGTGACTTGCCGGGCTATCAGGCGATACGCCAAGCACTTTTGCGTTCAGTGCCGCAAAATTGGCTTTAAGTGATGTAAAATCCAAACCCTCAACCGTGCAACCGGACGTATCGTCTTTTGGATAGAAATATAAAATCAGTGGCCCTCCGTGGTAGTTTTTCAGCGCATAATGAGCACCGGAACTGCCAGGAAGGTCAAAATCGGGAGCTTGCATTCCTGCTTGGAGTTTTGACATTTTAATGATCCTTCCACTCAAACCAATTTACCTCAACACTATAGACCTTGATAGAGTAGCGTCCACTCACGTGATTCAAAATTAAAGGAAAAGATACAATAGTACCGCCTGTCAAAAGAACTTGGTATAATCGTGCCGACCGGCCAGTTTTGGACGCACTGCCTTCAGCGGTTGCGACAGACGCAAGCCCTATGCGCGCGCCAAAAAAGCGGCGCTCAAGTGTTATCCGAAGGTTGCTTGTTGCTGTTGGACTATTTGTCCTATTTGGGGCCATCGCAATCGGGGGGTTGTTTTCATTCTTGCGCGAAGACCGCATAACCGGTCTGGCCCAAGATCAAATCGCCCGGCTTGCAGGAAGTGGTTATGAAACCGGTATAGCCAAAGCGTCGCTCAGCTTTTTTGGCAAAGGCTTGGCTGGCATAGAAATTGACAATATCACTATACGCAATGCGCAAACACAGCAGCCGCTGATTGAACGCGGAAAAGCATCGTTTGCGGTATCTTTGTTCAGCCTATTGTTTGGTAAAATTGAACTGACCGAACTCTCACTTGCCAATGCCGAAATGTATTTGGGCCCCAAAGCAGCAAACGGTCAAACTCCCTTAGAAAACATCATAGGTCCCGATGGGTTATTAGACCCAAAATTGGCTGCCGCTGCGCTTAACAAGGCAGCCGACACTATTTCCACCCGGTTATTTGCGAACCCCGATCTCGTGATCAACGCCAGTAATACAAAACTGGTTTTTGGCGCAAACGATCAATCTGTGACAATACTGGTGGAAAGTCTGGTTGCGAAAAAAACAATATCAAATGAGTTTGCATTTAATGCTGTGATCTCCACCCAGAACTGGAAGACAGACCTGACTGGCGCATTTGGCAGCAGCGTGTTGAATAACGGTAAAACGCCATATCGGATGACACTCAGTCCCATCCCGTTTTCGCGCTCATTTGAGCCACAATTGCCAGACTTAAAACCACAAAATTGCGCTGGGCAGGCCGGTTTTGCAGTTGCATCTTCAAACGGCCAAGCATCACTGGATGTCAGTTTAATCAAAGCCAATTGCAGTTTGGGCGGGCTGGGTGACTACGCAATCGACGCCACCATTAAAGGCAACCTGAAGCGCGATAGTGGTGTTTTTGAAATTGGCCGTGGCGTTGTTAACATTAATCGCTCGGTTTTCAATTTCGATGGCGCCATAGCGCCTGCGCGTTATACGCCCAAGCTTCAAAATCCAGGAGAGACAGCGCGTTACCGTTATGAGTTGGTCTTTGCGCCTTCAAAAATGGATTCGCTCGACAACGTTGATGGCGCTTTGGCCATGGAAGGTAAAATAGCGGGCACATATGCGCCAGCCGAAAGCCGGTTGGCGTTGGACGAATTCGTCGTTGATGCCGAGGGCTCAATTTTAAGAGGCGCAGCTTCGTTACTCTTTGGCGATGTGACGCCGGCGCTCTATCTAGCCCTAACCTCAGATCGAATGCCTGTTAAGGACTTTAAGCGGGTATGGCCACGCTTTGCTGCACCCAATACGCGCATGATTGTGATGGAGCGGGTTCTCAGTGGCGTGCTCAGCAATTTGCAATTGGAAATACAACTGCCACCCGGCAAAATTGGTTCACGATCACCTCTTGAGCGCGCACAATTGAGCGGCAGCGGTGATTTTGCGGATGCCAGCTTTACAACTTTTGGAAAGCTCCCTGCCGTTGAAAAAGCAAATGGCCGCATTTCGTTGGACGGCCAGACCGTTAACATTAACCTTGAGAAAGGTGTCGCATCTTTGCCCTCTGGGCGCACAGTCAGCCTTGCAGCTTCACGATTTAACATAGCTGATACTCATATGAAGCCGACTGCCGCCGATCTAACACTTGCACTTTCGGGTTCAACCGATGCCGTCGCGGAAATAGCGGCACAAGATCCGATTGATGCTTTTGCCAACCAAGAGCTTTCGCCAAAAGACTTTTCCGGAAATGCGGCCGTTACTGCAAACTTGGCGCTAATCTTAGTGCAACGCGGCCAGAAAGCGCCAGCTCCGAAGTATGAGATAGACATCGCACTTTCTGATTTATCAATCAGCAAACCCATTCAAGGGCAGATGGTCACAAATGCGTCGGGAACTGTTAAAGCCAACAATCAAAGTGTTGAGGTGAAACTTGACGCTAAAATTAGCGGAATCCCTGCGAAAATTACAATTACAGAACCTCGCGGGGCAGCCGGGAACCGCAAGCAAGAACTCGCGCTCATTTTAACTGATGCATTCCGGGATCAGTTTGCGCCTGGCTTAAAGCCGTTTTTGACGGGCCCGGTTCCCGCACGAGTGACAGTTATTGGCGATGTTGCGAATGTTGAAGTCGATTTAACCAAATCTGTTTTGCGTATCGTGCCGTTTAATTGGGAAAAAGGCACTGGAATTGGCGCAAAAGCCAACTTTTCTGTAAGCCAAATCGGTTCCAGCATTTCAATTTCCGACTTGGAAGTAACGGGTCGCGGCTTGCAAGCAATTGGAAAAATTCAAATCAATAATGGCGTGCTCCAATCGGCGGAATTGAGCAAAGTCAGGCTCAATCCCGGCGATAATTTCTCAATCAGCTTAAAGAAAAACGGCCAAAATCTAGCGGCTAAGTTGGGCGGAACTCAAATAGACGCACGTTCAATAATGAAACAAATGCTTCCTGGCCGGCAGCCAAAACAACTCGCACCTTCGCAAGGTGTAAATGTGGATGGAAAGATTGCGCGCTTAATTGGTTATAACGACGAAGTTATATTGAACGCAAACCTGCGGTTTGCACCGGGCAGAAATGCAGCGTTGGAACTCAACGGCAATTTTGAAAGCGGTGGTACTGTTGATTTTTCTCGTATTGGTGGCGAAAATGGGCGCATAACTGTGCAAACTGGCAATGCTGGTGCCGCACTGCGATTTGTTGATCTTTACAAGCGAATGATTGGCGGCGTCTTATCAACCGACTTCAAGGTTGCCGGAGGCGGTACATTTTCTGGCCCCATTTCGATAAGTAATTTTTCGGTCATTGGCGAGCCTCGTCTGGCCAAATTGGTAAGCGAGCAAGCCCAAGGTTCGAAGAGTTTGGCTGAAGCAACACAATCTGATCTTGCTGGTAGCCAAGCTAAATTTGAATTGGCACAGGGAGATGTGGTTCTCGACAAGGGTACCATATCTTTGAAAAGGGGTATTGTTCGCGGTGCAAATGTTGGCGCAACGGCTGAAGGCATCGTGCTGAGCTCAAGTGGCAAAATGGATTTGCGTGGAACATTCATGCCCGCGCGCGGACTTAACCGCATCGTTGGTGCCATCCCCATTTTAGGACTATTTTTAGGGTCAGGCAGCAAAGCCGGACTGATAGGCATTACTTATCAATTGGCCGGTGATGCTAAAAACCCAAAGGTGTTTGTAAATCCGATTTCATTAATCACACCGGGAATTTTCCGGCAGATATTTGAATGATTATGGCTTCACCAGCACATGTTTTTTCTTGCCAACTGACAATTTAATAACGCCATCTACCGTTAAATCCAGGGTAGTCAGACCACGCTTTTCGTCGTTTGTTAAAGTATCGTTCACACGCACCGCGCCTGCTTGGACATGACGTCGCGCTTCACTGTTGGTTGCTGCAAGACCGGCTTTCACAAGCAATGCCAAAAGGCCAATACCATCGCCAGCCAAAACGCCATCGGCTAAGATTGTCGGCAAATCATTTGCCAACATGCCTTCCTCAAACGTTTTCCGCGCCGTTTCAGCTGCCGCATTTGCAGCAACACGGCCATGTAAAAGCGCGGTTGCTTCGGTTGCTAAAATCTTCTTGGCTTCATTAATGTCAGAGCCTTGCAGAGCATCAAGCCGCCGGATTTCATCCATCGGCAGAACAGTAAAACGCTTCAAAAACGTGCCCACATCAGAATCTTCTGTGTTGCGGAAATATTGCCAAAAATCATAAGGGCTAAACATATCGGCGTTGAGCCAAACGGCACCATTGGCCGTTTTGCCCATTTTTGCCCCGGACGAAGTTGTGAGCAATGGTGTGGTTAGTGCATAAAGCTGGTGCGTGCCCATGCGTCGGCCAAGATCAACGCCATTGACGATATTGCCCCATTGGTCTGAACCGCCCATTTGCAAATTGCAGCCATAGCGACGTGCCAGTTCTACATAATCATAGCTTTGGCACACCATATAATTGAACTCAATAAAGCTCATTTCCTGCTCGCGTTCGAGGCGAAGCTTGACTGAATCCATAGTCAGCATGCGGTTGACCGAAAAATGGCGTCCAACATCGCGCAGCAGTTGGATATAGCCAAGCCCAAGCAACCACTCAGCATTATCTGCCATGAGAGCGTCGGATTTGCCGGTCCCGAAGTTCAGCAATTTTGAAAACACACCTTTGATTGAGTTTTTATTGCCCTCAATTTCTTCAATCGTTCTAAGCGCGCGGGTCTCGTCCTTGCCTGAAGGGTCGCCAACCATTGTGGTGCCGCCCCCCATTAAGGTGATCGGCTTGTTTCCGGTTTGCTGCAGCCAATGCAGCAACATGGCTGTGAGCAAATTGCCAACATGCAAAGATGGCGCAGTGCAATCATAACCAATATAGGCAATTGCCTCACCCTTATGGGCAAGCGCATCCAGCCCGGCAAAATCCGAGCACTGATGGATGAAACCACGCTCTTGCAACACATTAAGGAAGTCAGATTTGTATTGAGTCATGACCGCATTCACAAAATTGTTTTGCCCTCTGGTACAAAGAGCCTGCCCGCCTCTACGATTGGCATAAGAGAATCTCAAGCCTTGAGGCAAAATTGGCTGAAAAGATTTACACCGCAATAGGTTTGATGAGCGGCACTTCAATGGACGGCATTGATTTGGCGCTTGTTAAGACCGATGGAATGAGCCTTGTTGAAAACGGGCCGTGGGCAAGTGTTGCTTACACCACGGCGCAACGCACGATCTTGCGGCAGGCCATTGATCAAGCGGTGAACCTGAGTGACCGTAACGCCCGGCCTGGTGTTTTGGCGGCAGCCGAGGCCATGATTACCGCTGCGCATGCCCAAATCACATCTGAGTTTTTGGCCGCTGGAAACATAAAAGCGGGCGATATCGACGTGATTGGTTTTCACGGACAGACGGTGTTGCACCGTCCGCAAGACAAACTCACGGTGCAGCTTGGTGATGGCGCTGCCTTGGCGAAAATTCTTAAAATACCTGTGGTCTATGATATGCGCGCTGCTGATATTGCAGCTGGCGGACAGGGTGCGCCATTGGTGCCAGTGTTTCATCAAGCCTTGGTTGTCGCTGCCAAACTTGAGGGGCCGGTCGCGGTCATCAATCTCGGCGGCGTTGGAAATATCACTTATATTGATGGCGACGCAAACCCGATTGCCTTTGATACCGGCCCCGGTAACGCATTGATCGATGATGAGATGCGGCTGCGCTTCGGCCTCGATTATGACGAAAACGGGCGCATTGGCGGCCAAGGCCAAGTCAACCAATCAGCCCTGTCCGCACTGTTGGCACATCCGTATTTCAAAGCCGCATTGCCCAAATCGTTGGATCGCAACACGTTTTCGCGTGAACTTGTTGTAGGCTTGGCCGATCAAGAAGCTATCGCAACGCTGACTGCATTCACGGCCGGTTCGCTGAGCGCCGCCGCAAAACTTTTGCCAAAGCCGCCAGTTCTTTGGGTTATTGCGGGTGGCGGTGCGTTAAACCACAGCTTAATTTCCATGATTTCAAATCGCGTGTCAGCCAAAGTGATTATTGCCGACGATCTCGGTTGGCCCGCCCAACTGTTAGAAGCGCAAGCTTGGGCTTATTTGGCTGTGCGCAGTTTGAAAGGCTTGGCCTTGACATTTCCAACCACCACCGGCGTGAGAATACCGATGAGAGGCGGCATAGTTTCAAGCCCATTTTAACAGTTTCAGTCACGAACGCGTTATCGTTGAAACTTGTGTTTATCCCGCTCCGTTTCCTTCCTGTCAAACAATCACAGGCAGGGAGCCTTTCAAATGACCAATCTCCGCAAAATTATTCTCACAAGCATGTCAGCACTTATCACTACTGCTGGTATCGCATATGCCAACCCGACAGTTGGCGGTGCAGCAATGTTTGAATCTAAAAACATCATTGAAAACGCTGTTAAATCACCCGTCCACAAAACACTCGTTGCCGCCGTTCAAGCGGCCGGTCTGGTAGACGTATTGCAAACCGCTGGTCCATTCACTGTGTTTGCTCCGGTTGATAAAGCATTTGCAAAATTACCAGCCGGTACCGTTGACACGCTTTTGAAGCCAGAAAACAAAGACACACTTGTTAAAGTTCTCACTGCCCATGTTGTTGCCGGTGATCTAACTTCGACCGTGCTCAAAAAACGCATCAAGGCCAATAGCGGAAGCTACAACATGAAAACTGTGAGCGGTGACACAATCACAGCTAAAATGTCCGGCAAATCCATCGTGATTTTTGATGAAAGCGGTGGGTCCTCAACAATAACAACCGCCGACGTTGATCAATCCAATGGCCAAATTCACGTTATCAACCGCGTTCTTTTACCAAAATAAGCGCTTCGACTGCAAAAGAAAACGGCGGGAATGACCCCGCCGTTTTTATATTCAATGATTTGTCATCACCGAAGCCGTTTTGGCCGGTCCACAGTGAGTTCGCCGCGCATACGCGCATCGACATATTCGGCGCAATTTTCAATCAACTGATCTTCTTGACCGGCAAAAAAGTGGTTCGCGCCTTCCATGGTTTGCTGCGAAACCAAAATGCCTTTTTGCGTGCGCAATTTTTCTACCAAAGTGTTCACATCTTTTGGCGGCGCAACCTTGTCGTCCGAGCCATGAATAATCAGCCCGGAAGAAGGGCATGGCGCTAAAAACGAGAAATCATACATGTTCGGCTGCGGGGCAATTGAAAGAAAACCTTCAATCTCCGGGCGGCGCATCAAAAGCTGCATGCCAATCCATGCCCCAAACGAGTAACCGGCCACCCAAAAGCTTTTAGAATCAGAGTGCAGAGTTTGAATCCAATCAAGGGCCGCAGCGGCATCAGATAATTCGCCGATACCATGGTCAAACTCGCCTTGGCTGCGACCGATGCCACGGAAGTTAAAGCGGAGCGTGGTAAAGCCGCGCTTTTGAAACATATAAAAAAGATCATAAACAATTTTGTTATTCATAGTGCCGCCAAAACGCGGATGCGGATGCAAAATCATTGCAATCGGTGCACCCGGTTCCCTGGAGGGCTGGTATCGGCCTTCAAGACGCCCCTCAGGACCGGCAAAAACAACTTCAGGCATATGGAATCTCTCCTGTGCAATGAAACAAAGGCAAGCCGCCAAACTTGACGCTTGATTTGGCTTTGCTTAATTCCATTTGCTTAGCGACTGGATCGGGCCGCTGCCGCGAAAGCAATGATTTCGAGAGTCGGGACATAACTGGCGCGATTTGTTTTTTCAAGGAAAACGCGCATCGGATTTGATTGATTAGCGAGATTGGCATGAAAAAACGCATTTATTTGGATTATAACGCCAGCGCGCCGGTTTTACCCGCCGCACTCGAATCGTTTTTGGAGATTCTCCAAATCCCCGGTAACGCCTCTTCTGTGCACCGCGAAGGCCAAGCGCAGCGGCGTGCAATTGAAAAAGCCCGGCGGGCTGTGGCTGCATTAACCGGCGCGAAAAGCGATAATGTTGTGTTTACGTCTGGTGCAACAGAGTCCGCTGCAAGCTTGTTGACGCCCGATTGGACAATGGGCCGTGCACAAATCAGCTATAATCGTCTGGTTGTTGGGGCAACTGAGCATCCTTGTGTGAAAGCGGGCGGGCAGTTTTTAGCCGATGCCACGTCATTTGCACCGGTTGATCAAAATGGCTTGATTGTTTTGAGTGCGTTGGAGGCGATTTTGGTGGCAGTAAATACCGCAGGTGAACGCCCGTTGGTTGCCATTCAATTGGCTAATAATGAAACCGGCGTGATTCAAAATATCAACCAAATAGCACAAGCTGTTCATAACGCAGGCGGATTTTTAATTGCTGATGTGGCGCAGGCTGCTGGGCGCATACCGTTGGATATCGTGGCTCTGGGTGCGGACGCCTTGATTTTATCGGCCCATAAGATGGGTGGCACCAAAGGCGCGGGCGCAATTGTCTATTCGGGCGAATTGCTGAGGCCAAAACCCATATTAACCGGGGGTGGTCAAGAGAAAGGCTTCCGCGCTGGCACTGAAAATTCTGCTGCTATCGCTGCCTTCGGTGCAGTCGCAACGCCGCTTCCAGATCGCAAGCCAATCATTGCCTTGCGGGATGCTTTTGAGGCTGGCCTAAGCTCGATGCTGCCCGGCTCCCATATTCATGGCATTTTGGCAGACCGCCTCGACAATACATCATTTTTCTCAATTCCCGGCGTCAAAGCTGAAACCGCAATGATCGCCTTTGATTTGGATGGAGTGGCAGTTTCGTCAGGCTCAGCTTGTTCATCTGGCAAAGTTGGCCGTAGTGCGGTGCTTGAAGCTATGGGGTATAATGATGCCGCAGGAGCTATCCGGATTTCATTTGGACCAGATAACACTGCTGAAAATGTCGAAGTGGCTCTGGCTATTGTCGCAAAATTAGCTGCTAGAGGCCAGAAATCGTCTAAAGATTGAGTTTAGAATAATTATAAACTAGCAATCTGAAACTCACCGCGCTACGTAAACTGGAGTGCGATAGGATGGTTTGATATTTTCCGTCTCTAAACCCGTTACCTTGTCAGGATTTGCCCATGCCAGCCGTTCAGGAAACCATTGATACCGTCGCAACGCTGGGTGTTGAACAGTATAAATATGGTTTTGAAACAATCATTGAGTCAGACACGATAGCCAAAGGCCTTACCGAAGACACTATCCGCTTTATTTCGGCAAAAAAAGACGAGCCCGAATGGATGCTCGAATGGCGCTTGGATGCGTTTGCTCGTTGGAAAACCATGATCGAGCCGCAATGGGCGCGGGTTAACTACCCGAAAATCGATTTTCAAGACATTCACTATTATTCAGCGCCCAAAAACACGCCGGGCCCGACATCTTTGGATGAAGTGGATCCTGAGCTTTTGAAAACCTATGCCAAGTTGGGCATTCCGCTGCGTGAACAGGAAATTCTTGCCGGCGTGCAAAAGCCGGTTGCCGTTGTTGAAGATGGCGATGAAGACGTATCAGACAACGTTTATAAATCCGGTCGCGTTGCTGTTGATGCTGTGTTTGATTCGGTGTCTGTCGTCACAACTTTCCGCAAAGAACTGGCACAAGTCGGCGTAATTTTCTGTTCGATGTCAGAGGCCATCCGCGAATATCCCGAACTGGTCAAAAAATACATGGCGACGGTTATTCCAGTGACGGATAATTATTACGCCACACTCAACTGTGCCGTCTTCACCGATGGCTCGTTTGTCTACATCCCCAAGGGCGTGCGCTGCCCGATGGAATTATCGACATATTTCCGTATCAATGAAAAAAATACCGGCCAGTTCGAGCGCACATTGATTATCGCCGAAGAAGGCGCCTATGTTTCCTATCTTGAAGGCTGCACAGCACCGCAGCGCGACGAAAACCAGCTTCATGCCGCCGTGGTTGAATTGGTGGCCATGAAAGATGCGCAGATTAAATATTCCACGGTGCAAAACTGGTATCCCGGCGATGCAAACGGTAAAGGCGGCATTTATAATTTTGTGACTAAACGCGGTGATTGCCGCGGCGACAACGCAAAAATTTCATGGACGCAGGTTGAAACCGGTTCGGCCATCACTTGGAAATATCCGTCGGTTATCTTGCGCGGTGATAATTCGAGCGGCGAGTTTTACTCAATTGCAGTTTCGAATGGCATGCAGCAGGTCGATAGCGGCACCAAAATGATCCACCTTGGCAAAAACACGTCAAGCCGCATCATCTCGAAGGGGATTGCGGCGGGCCGCTCACAAAATACCTATCGCGGGCAGGTCTCAATTAACCGCAAAGCGGAGAAAGCCCGCAACTTTACGCAGTGCGACTCGCTTTTGATCGGCAATAAATGCGGCGCCCATACTGTACCTTATATAGAGGCCCGCAACGGTTCGGCCAAAATGGAGCATGAGGCCACCACCTCTAAAATCTCGGAGGATCAGTTGTTTTACGCTATGCAACGCGGCATTCCTGAAGAAGAGGCTATCGCCCTCATCGTGAATGGTTTCGTACGCGAAGTGCTCCAAGAATTGCCAATGGAGTTTGCGGTTGAAGCGCAAAAGCTGATTGGGATTTCGCTTGAGGGAAGCGTGGGGTGAGAGCCGATGGACTATGAAAGTGATTTTGTTCGGGATCAAAGACGGCGTGATGAAGAAATTCATTCGATTGAGATAAACCTTTAAGTTTTGATTGATGAAGTCGAAAGTAGCAGGGAGCTTTTGAGGCTTGCTATTGAGCACGCAGAGAATGCAAAAGGTAATGCAACGATCTCTTGTTTATTCGGTCTGTTAGGATTGATTGTATCGTTAGTATTATATTTTTCGGTTTGATTGAAATTGAACCAGCTAGAAACGTGAGCGGCTAAAATGAACGAAAATGTTGAAAACCTCATGTTGGAACACATGCGAGCTATGCGTTCGGATATCTCAAAAATCCGCGACGATATTTCAACATTGAAAGTTGAGATGATCTCGGTTCGGCAACATTTAGCCAGCATGTCAACTCTTCAACAGCATGATCACGGCGACATTGGTTAAATCAAAGTCCGCCTCGACCGGATAGACACACGATTGGAGCTTGTTGAAGATGTCGGCTGAACAAAAACAAGAACTCGATAAACTGCGCAAGCGTTACTCAGATTTGGGTGGGGCAATAGACAGCTTAATGGGCACAATGACCGGCACTTCGGGCATGGCGGATTCAGTGCTGAGTGCTGAACTTTCGCGAGCCCGCAAGGAGCTGGCGTCGATTGCCAAGCGGTTGCAGGATTTGACCGGCGAATAGCTGGTAAAAACGATTGGCCAAAGGCCATAAAATAACAGGGACTTTCTGATGCTTGAGATTAAAAACCTTCACGCCCGTATTGCTGATGATGGCACTGAGATTATTCGTGGCCTGAACTTGCGCGTACAGCCGGGTGAAGTAGCAGCGATTATGGGCCCAAACGGTTCCGGGAAATCCACATTATCATACATTATTGCCGGCCGTGAAGACTATGAAGTCACCGAAGGCGATATTCTCTATAACGGGGAAAGCATCCTTGGCATGGATGTCGCGGAGCGCGCGGCCTCGGGAATTTTTCTTGCGTTTCAATACCCGATGGAAATACCCGGTGTTGCAACAATGGAGTTTCTCAAGGTTTCTATCAATTCGCAGCGTAAAGCGCGCGGGCTTGAGCCTTTGAAAACACCAGATTTCATACGTGCGGTCAAAGAAAACGCCGCCAAGCTGAACATTAAAATGGATATGTTAAAGCGTCCGCTTAATGTTGGTTTCTCAGGTGGCGAGAAGAAGCGCGCTGAAATCCTTCAAATGACACTGCTTTCGCCTTCGCTATGCGTGATGGATGAGACAGATTCCGGCCTTGATATCGACGCACTTAAAATCGTTGCCGATGGTGTCAACGCGTTGCGCGGCGGCGACCGTGCTTTCCTCATGATCACGCATTACCAGCGCCTGTTGGATTATATCGTGCCGGATACGGTACATGTTCTCTATAAAGGCCAAATCATCAAAACTGGCGGCAAGGATTTGGCGCTGCACCTTGAAAACAACGGCTATGCTGATGTGATAGAAGAAGCGGCCTGAGCGATGACAATTCACGTTCCTCGCATTCATACGGTTGGCGAAAAGGCTTTGATGGCTGCCTTTGAGGCAGCGAGGCCCGTGCTGCCGGGCAATGCTGCTATAGGCGCGAAACGCGATGCTGCTTTGGCACTGCTTCGGGCTGATGGCCTGCCTTCGCGCAAGATTGAAGAGTGGCACTACACTGATTTACGCACTTTGCTGCGCGGCCTACCGGAAGCTGGCAAAATTGAGGGTGCAAATCCACTTGTTAAAAATGCCATTGTGGCTGCAACTGATGATGAAGGCGTCGTTCATCTTTCGCAAATGCACGGTGTTTCGATTGCATCCATGGCTCCGGCGTTTGCCTCGGGTACTGCTGAAGACTTGATGCGTATTGACAGCCATTCTGATTCTGTCGGTTTGATCTCAACGGCGTTGGCTGCAACCGGTTTTGAAATCAACGTTGCTGAAAGCGTTGAAGCCGCCGCGCCTATTCAAATGAATTTTGCATCACAAACTTCACTTCACGCCATTAACCGTGTGACAATCGGGGCCAAATCCAAAGCTACGATCATTGAACGCACGCACGGTGGCGGGCTATCATCTGTGATCACTGATTTGACCGTTGATGATGATGCCGACGCGACTTTTGTTATTTTACAAGAGCTTGCTGACGATGCCACCCATATGGCGCGGCTGACAATCAATATTGGCAAAAACGCCAAAGTCATGTTGGTTGTGATCAATACGGGCGCAGGTTTGGCGCGGCGTGAAATTGACGTCACACTGAACGGCGAACACACAGATTTTCGTATCCGCGGCATGAACCTATTATCAGGCGAACGCTTCAACGACGTGACGATGGTTGTGCGGCATATTGTGGAACATACCTCCTCGACTGAGTTTTTCCGTAATGTCGTAACCGGCCAGGGCAGGGGCGTTTTCCAAGGCCAAATCCGCGTTGCCGCTGAGGCGCAGAAAACAGATGCGAAAATGGCCTGCAATACTTTATTGTTGTCTGATTCAGGCGAGTTTCTCGCCAAGCCGGAATTGGAAATTTTCGCCGATGATGTTGCCTGCGGCCATGGCGCAACTGTTACCGAAATTAACAAGGACCATCTGTTCTACTTAATGGCGCGCGGTATTGCTGCGGATGAAGCCCGCGCCCTATTGGTGCGCGCTTTTGTATCTGAATTGGTTGATGAAATTGATGACGAAGCGTTGCATGATGCGCTTCTTGACCGGCTGGCCAAATGGTTGGCAACCCACTGAGGCATGAAATATGACGATTGCTATTAAACCCTATAACGTGGAAGCAATCCGCAATGATTTTCCGATTTTATCGCGGGAAGTCTACGGCAAGCCGTTGGTTTATCTGGATAATGCGTCATCAGCGCAAAAGCCGCAGGCGGTGATTGATGCTGGTGTTTATGCCTACAGCCATGAATATGCCAATGTGCACCGTGGCCTTCATTACCTGTCCAACGCAACAACGGACGCCTATGAGGCCGCGCGCGAAAAAGTTCGGGTATTCCTCAATGCGCCATCAGTTGATGAGGTCATTTTCACAAAATCTGTGACCGAAGCATTGAACATCGTTGCCTACGGCTGGGCAATGGAAAATATGGTTGCCGGGGACGAAATCGTGCTCAGCCAGATGGAGCACCACTCAAACATTGTACCATGGCATTTTCTAAGGGAACGCCAAGGCGCAGTGATCCGCTGGATTGAAGTCGACGATACCGGCGCGTTTTCGATTGCCGACTTTGAAGCTAAATTGACAGACCGTACAAAACTGGTGTCGGTCACACATATGTCGAACGTGCTTGGCACCATAAATCCTGTCGCTGAAATGGCTGCTATTTGCCGCCAGCGTGGAATTATTTTCGTTGTCGATGGGGCACAAGGCGCGGTACATTTGCCGGTTGATGTCCAGGCCATCGGCTGCGATTTTTACGCTGTAACTGGCCATAAACTCTACGGCCCATCTGGAATTGGTGTGCTTTGGGGCCGCAAAGAGCTGTTGGAGACCATGCGGCCGTTTCTTGGCGGCGGCGAAATGATCAAAGAAGTGACTATGGAAGGTGTGACCTACAACCACGCGCCACACCGCTTTGAAGCCGGAACGCCTCCCATTGTGCAGGCAATAGGCCTTGGCGCGGCGCTGGATTACATGAATTCGATTGGCCGTGAGGCAATTGCCGCCCATGAAAACGCGCTGCGTGATTATGCACGTCAACGGCTGACCGCAATTAATTCACTGCGGATTATTGGTGATGCACCAGGCAAAGGCGCTATTTTCTCGTTTGAAATGCAGGGTATTCATGCGCATGATATTTCAATGGTGATTGACCGTGCAGGCGTCGCGGTACGGGCAGGAACGCACTGCGCCCAACCCTTGATGGCCCGTTTTGGCGTCACGTCCACGTGCCGGGCCTCATTTGGCATGTACAACACGCTGGCCGAAGTGGACGCGCTGGCTGATGCCTTAGAAAAAGCGAGAAAGTTTTTTGCATGAGCGACATTTTTGACAATTTGCCCGGGCCCAACCTTCCGACAATTGTGGCTGGTACTGAGGTTTCCGCCATTCCGCAAGAAGAGCTGGCGCGTATGACAGATGATATCATCTCGGCGCTGAAAACCGTTTACGACCCCGAAATTCCATCCGACATCTACGAACTTGGCCTCATCTATCGCATTGATATCGATGATGACCGTATGGTCAAAATTGACATGACACTCACGGCGCCAGGCTGCCCCGTTGCTGGTGAAATGCCGGGCTGGGTAGAAAACGCCGTGTCGTCGGTTGAAGGCGTGCGTGATGTCAAAGCGCTAATTACGTTCGACCCACCTTGGAGCCATGACCGTATGAGCGAAGAAGCAAGGGTTGCTGTTGGTTGGTATTGACGGTCAATCACCGAAGTAGGGAATAAGTCAATAAAAACTTTCCGTCATGCCTGTGCTTGTCACAGGCATCCATCCAGCGGACTATCCCGTTAACTTCAGGGATAGACTCCTGTGACAAGCACAGGAGTGGCGAGGTTAGTCACCCTGTATGGCGCCAAGTGCGAAGGCTTGCACCGCACCCCAATCATAGTCACCCCCGCCTCTTGTGCGGGGGCTTAGACTTGTTTTCTGTGGGTCGGTTTTTAAGTAAGTCTGGGTTCCCGCAATAAATGCGGGAATGACTAAGCGGTTGGAATTGTGCGGTTTTTCCAGAACATTGCTACGGCTGCTGCACCCCTTCATCCTGAGGAGCCGCAAAGCGGCGTCTCGAAGGACGAAGGGGAAGCGTTTGCCAACAAAAACGCAATCCCACCGCCGTCATCCCGGGTGAGCGAAGCGAAAGTCCGGGATCCAGCTTTGTGAGTTTGCAGAAAGTGTTGAAAGCGTGGTGCGCGTTTTGATAGGTTTGAAAGCTGGATCCCGGGTTCTTGCGAAGAGCAAGCCCCGGGACGACGATGGAATTAAATTTTAAAAACAGTGCTAGTTCATCAGCTTTGCTATGAACTCAATTAACTCAACTATCTTTGGGTTACCGATTACTTGACTAGCGTAGGTGCTCAACGCAGTCCAATTTTCCGAAATGAACTTCAGTGCGATCACGTGAAATTGAGTTAACCCAATTATTTCAGAACCAATTAAAGAAATTGTGCCGGCTCCTGCTGCCTTGTAAGCGCCGCTCCTAAACTCGGTCCAAGCAAAACCAACTTCTTTTTTACCACCGGCGCGAACTTTCATCACTGCATTTCGCGCAACATCCATAAGTGCGCCAAACACATTTCGCGTTGTCCGGTTTTGCTGATCGAGGGCTTGGGAGCCATGCTCAGTTGCAATCGCATCGGATGCACTTTCGATGTTGTTTTTTATTTCAGTTTGCGCATTTGGCGTTAGAATTTCCTCTGTTGCTAATACAGCTTCAACAATCGCCATTCCGAGCAATCGCTCTTCAAAAATTGCCGGCCGATCTTGCGGAGCAATCCGGCGATAATCGCGATCGCGAAGCGCTGGGTCAAATGAGGCAAACACATTGAGCAGATCAACAATTGAACCTAAATCCTCGGCAACATCTGGATTGAGATAAGCATTATCACCCGGCAAAGGATCAGCGGCATTCAAGTGCGAATTATAAGTGCGCCGCAATCGGTTCATTGTGCGCCAAAAATCTATGGTGTTGGCTTCCGCAAACGCAATCGGCATTGCATCCAACATGGCAGCAAGTTGCGGTAACAAGCGTCCAAGTTGGTTTGGGCCATAATCAATGAGCTGGAGAACATCATCGCGGCAATTTGCATACTCTTTGCGTTGTTCAGGCGTATCAAGCAGCCGTTGCGAGATTGGAATTGGAGCTCTGTCGATTTGCCCTTGTTCTGTCGCCACCATAATAGCTGCAGTAGGGTCTTGGGCAATTTCAATGGAATCGCTGTCTTGCGCCGTAGCAGCCGCATCCGCCTGTGCCGCCTCAACCCAACCCTTTATCTCCGCGTTTACCTCATCGGCATCACGCTCCCAAAACGCATGCCCGCCATGATCACTGTAATCACCCAGCGCAATACGCTCTTCGAGCTTGTTGGCAATGTCGCGCGGCAGGCCCCAAGGCGCTTTGCCGTCCACAATCGGCTCATACCAATCCAGCCAAACCTCGAAAGACGGCGCGGCGGCGAGGAATGTTTTGCGGTTAAATTGAGGTTTGTAGGGCGATTCTTCCGGCCATAGCGGGCGAACGGCCGTTTCTTCGGGGGTAGCTCCGGCTTCAAGTGCGCGGGCATCGGCGGTGATGGCGGAGGAGTCGGCGGAAAGTGCGGCGAGAGAGCCGGAAAGGGCCGAATGCGCAGCGGCATGGGCAGCAAAAAATGCGGGCACACCTGCAGCAGAACGGGCAGCAGAACCGGCGGCAGAAAAGGCTTTAACGACCAAGCCTTCGGCAGAGCTGGCGTCCAAAAGGGCGGAATGAGCAGCTTTTCTTAAATTCCCGCCTATTTCGAGGGTCGAACAAGCAGCAGCGACCCGCGAAATAATGTTGCAGCGCAACGTTGAGACAGTCAAATCAACCCGCCATTTGGCCTTGTCACTTTTTGATGCGAAAGGCTCAATGATGTTTACCAAAGCACGCTGCGCCGCACGCAACGAAATCGTACGCGCAAAAACATTAGTTTGTTTTTCAGGAAGACAATTCAGCCAATCTTTCAGCTGTTGTTCTTTTTCAAATCCGCCATCTGGAATCGTGCTTTCTATTTCCATTCCCTATGGTCGCTCATGTCACCCTTAAAGCGCAAGTGTCGGGGTGGTTTAAGCCACGGGAAAATGCGCAAGAAACCCCTCTCTGTCACTGCATGACATCTCTCCCGCAAGGGTAGAGATTGGTGCCAAGATAATTTGGGTTTTCGGATGTTGGGCGATTCTTTCTTGTTCTCTCCCCCTGAGGGAGAGATGTCGCCACTTCCGCGACAGAGAGGGGTGGCTTGGTGCCAATGCTGGAAAAGCTACCGCACCTACGACCACACAATCTTAAGCCGTGCATTGTAATCTCTATCAAAGTTCACTAATCTAATCATGTATTAATGCGGGTGCAGCCCATGTCTTTTGCCATTCTTTCAATGTCTGACGCTGCAGCGTCGCGTGTTCGTGAGATTATAGAAACGCGCGATGACGCAAAAGGCGTGCGCATATCTGTCAAAAAAGGCGGCTGTGCAGGCATGGAATATAAGGTTGATCTCGTCACCGAACCGTTCGCCCGTGACGACCACGTCGAACGTGATGGCGCGCATGTTTGGGTCGCGCCAGAAGCAGCACTGTATCTGCTTGGCACGGAAATGGATTTTGAGCAGACAAAACTGCGTACCGGTTTTGCATTTCGCAACCCTAACCAGACATCGGCATGCGGTTGCGGCGAATCGGTTGAGCTGAAAGCTGCTGACCTTAAAGAGTTGGCGTTGGCACGCGGCGAAATTGCTGCCTGAGTGTGCATGAGTGAAAAACGATCATCTCAATGATCTATTCTCAAGTTTCGGCCCTATCGCAATCAAAAAAATGTTTGGCGGCAAAGGCATTTATGCTGGCGGGCTCATAATCGCCGTTGAACTTTCAACAGGCGAGTTGATGTTTAAAGCTGATGATTTGACAGTGGTAGACTTTGTCTCCGCGGGTTGCCGTCAGTGGCTTTACGACAAAAACGGTAGAGCTGGTGCCATGCCCTATTGGACAGTGCCAGAATCGGCTTTTGATGATGCCGATGAAATGGCGGTTTGGGCAAAAAAAGCCTTAGAGGCGTCACACCGCGCTTTTAAGAAACCCAAACTGGCCAAAGTCAAAAATCAAACCGCTTAATTCAACCCGTTTCGCATAAACGCTGGGGTTTCTTCTCCGAAGCCAACTTCACTCGTGGCATTATCATTGTCACGCTTACGATTTTCATCGCGCAACTCCTGAACGGGTTGCGGTTGCTCGTTGTGCGGCACAAACGGAACCTGCTGGCGATTCTGGTTGCGAGGCTTCGGTTCGCGCTGCCTATTCTGGGTTTGGGCTGGCTGACGTTGAACCGGCTGTGATTGGGCTGGCTG
>JANOPZ010000020.1:0-3176 GCA_031422195.1 Limoniibacter sp.
TAACGCTGGGCTCCATTCTTTGGGCCGGACTTGATAAATACTTCACTTGCACATGCTGGACACGCCATTTCCAATCTCCTGCAAAAGCCAAATCACTCGAACAGCAAAACAAGAAAAACAGTCGAATGTAAACACTGCCCCTCAAGGGGGAGGGGGATTCAAACATCTCATCTTTTCTTTCGAATTCCGTGCGTGATATTGAGATCTCAGAATAAAATGAAATGTCAAAGTCCCCCTCCCCCTTGAGGGGAGGGATAAAGGGTGGGGGTAACCCGCATCCACGGTCTCAGACAATTTACCTCGCATCCTTGCCCCACTCGCTCATTGCCGCTAGTGACACATCTAAACTTAGCCGCACGAAAAAGCAGCCTCATGTCTGATACACCAAACCAAAACCAAGCGCCGAAACCTGAAAAACAATCCAAACCGCAGAAACTCCGCGCGCGCCAAGCCCGTGGTTTTGCGGATCGCTCGTCCGCTGATATCCGCGCGACGGATGCAATGGTGGCCAAGATCAAAACTGTCTATGAGCGCTACGGTTTTGATCCCGTTGAAACGCCATTGGTTGAATATACCGATGCGCTCGGCAAGTTTTTGCCGGATTCTGACCGGCCCAATGAGGGCGTGTTTTCATTCCGCGATGATGACGAGCAATGGCTGTCGCTGCGCTATGATTTGACCGCGCCGCTCGCCCGCCATGTGGCCGAAAACTTCCAGCATTTGAACCTGCCCTACCGCACTTACAGGGCGGGCTGGGTGTTCCGCAACGAAAAGCCCGGCCCCGGCCGCTTCCGCCAGTTTATGCAGTTTGATGCTGACACAGTCGGCGCCCCCGGCGTGCAGGCCGATGCTGAAATGTGCATGATGATGGCCGACACGCTGGAAGCGCTGGGTATCGCGCGCGGTGATTACGTGATCCGCGTCAACAACCGCAAAGTGCTGGATGGGGTTATGGAAGCCATTGGCGTGACCGAGGCGTGGCAAAAACTCAGCGTGCTGCGGGCGATTGATAAGCTCGATAAATTTGGCATTGAAGGCGTGCGGTTGTTGTTGGGCGCAGGGCGGAAGGATGAGAGTGGGGACTTTACAAAGGGGGCTGGGTTGAGTGAAGGGCAACTAGAAGTCATCTCGCGCAGTTCTAATTTTTTTAACAAATACAATGAAAAGCCCTATTCAATCGCTGTCTATCGGCGCTACATTTCTAAGTTCATGAATACAAGTCATTTTCCAAGTTCGATTGAATTGGCTTTTGCCGAACTCGCGCAAATTCGAAAAATTGTCCGTCTCGTTGGGTACGAGGTTCAACAAATAAAAATTGATCCGTCTTGCGTCCGCGGTCTCGAATATTACACCGGCCCGGTCTACGAAGCCGAACTTACTGCAAAAATTCCGAACGAAAAGGGTGAATTTGTCGTGTTCGGCTCGGTCGGCGGCGGCGGGCGCTATGATGGGTTGGTGAAGCGCTTTACCGGGCAAGATGTCCCGGCGACCGGCTTTTCGATTGGCGTTTCGCGTTTGATGACGGCGCTGAAAAACCTCGGCAAGCTGGAGGGCGGCGAGATTGCCGGGCCGGTTGTGGTCTGCGTCATGGACAAGGATATTGAAGCGCTGGGTGACTACCAGAAGATGGTGCAAGAGCTTAGAACCGCTGGCATCCGCGCCGAAATGTTCCAAGGCAACCCCAAGCAATTTGGCAAGCAATTGCAATATGCCGACCGGCGCGGCTCGCCCATTTGCATTATTGCTGGAACCGAAGAACGCGCACGGGGCGTGGTGCAATTGAAAGACATGATCGAGGGCCGCAGGCAGGCTGAAGCGATTGAGTCGAATGAGGAATATCGTGCGGCAAGGGTTGGCCAGTTTGAAATTGCGCGGGCCGATTTGGTGGGCGAAGTGAAGCGCGTGCTGGGTGAGCAGGCCGGTGGGTGAGGAAAGTTACCCCTCTCTTTCACCCCAAGAGGTGACATCTCTCCCTCAAGGGAAGAGATTAGGGCCCTGTGGGGTAAACACAGTTTTTTTGAACAAATTAATAAGCTGTCAAAATATGGCTCCAATCTCTCCCCCTGTGGGAGAGATGTCGCCGTATTTGGCGACAGAGAGGGGTTTCCTCACCAATGCCTAGCCCCCTTTCCTTCCTAAAATCGCGCAATCTAACGATTCCGGACATCGCAATCCTGCAACCGGCTGATCCGTTTCTTGACACAGCAGGCGAAGCCTTACGGCGCCGCATATTTTTGTCAGAGGGCGAAAATGGTGAGGCGCTTTGCCTCCGCCCTGAGTTCACCATTCCGGTTTGCCGCCACCATATTGCCAGCCATGCCAACACGCCCGCGCGATATGGTTATTACGGCACAGTGTTTCGCCAGCGGCGAGAAGGTGGCTCAGAGTTTGCACAAGCCGGGATTGAGGATTTGGGCGACGTCAATGAGGCCGCCGCCGATGCGCGGTGTTTGGCCGATGCAATGGATTTGCTTGCAACGCTGAAACCGGACTTCAAACCAAATGTGGTGCTGGGCGATGAGGCTTTGTTTGTGGCACTTCTTAGTGCGCTTGATCTTGCGCCGGTTTGGCAGGCCCGTCTTACACGGCTTTTTGGCGACTATACGAAACTCGCCGAAACATTAAAAAGCCATTCAAACGTGGAAACCGCATTGCCATTTGACGGGATGGAAGCAGAAGCGATTATTGCCCGTATTGCAACGGAAATGGATGCTGCAGGATTGCTGGATTCCGGCGGCCGCACGCCAGAAGAAATCACTGCCCGGCTGCTGGAAAAGCGTGTGCTAGCTGCCAGCGGCATTAGTGCTAAGGCACAAGAAACCATTATGGAATTTCTAAAGTTGGAAGCCACGCTAGATCAAGCTGAATTGGCATTGCAACAATTTGAAATAGCAAATGGTTTGAAATTGGGTCCGGCTTTACGAGGTTTCTCATCGCGATTGGAAGCCATGAAAAAAAGCGACATTGATACAGCCGTAATCAAATTTCGCGCAGCATTTGGCCGTCCGCTCGATTATTATTCTGCGATGCAGTTTGAAATTTATGGCCCTTCAACGTTGCCGCTTATCGGTGGCGGGCGTTACAACCAATTGATGACACTGCTGGGTGCACCAAAGCCCATTCCTGCTGTTGGCTTTTCAATGTGGCAAGATCGTGTGGAGGTGTTGGCATGATCA
>JANOPZ010000021.1:0-2013 GCA_031422195.1 Limoniibacter sp.
CAACGCCATGAACCCCAAAATCTTGTTACTAACGATTTGCACGCTGCTAACGCTGTCCAGTTGCCGCAGTGAACCTGTCTCTAAAACCTTGGCTGTGGCGGAACGGCAGTTTATCGACGTCGAAACTATGAAGCCAATTGAGGGCGGCTGGGTGCATTTTGTCTGGCGCGGCAAACCCAAGCCGAATGGTGTCAGTAGCTGCCGCAGTGCGGTACTGGGGCGCTCCGGGCCTGATGGCTGGTTTCGGGATACTGCGCTGGATCCGAGTTGGCGGCTAGATGAGCTGCCGGTTTATTTCGTTCCAGGCTATCAAATGCTGCTTTTTGATCATATTGAAAACGATCCAGATCACGTCATGTTGCGGGTGGAGGAAACGGACCAGTATTACGGAAAAATGCCGGGCTTCGAGCAGCGCTTGCGCGGGCAAGGCTTTACGTATCATTTCGCGGCAATAAAAGATAAGTATTCCTATAACTGGACGAAACGCATATCCAGCAAAGGTTTCATGCGCGGCGAGTATGCGCAGCGCTATTTCATTCGCTATCACGGCTTTCCGTGGGATGTTGGGCAAAACTTCCGACTGTTAGGCCGAGTGTGCGATGACCCAGGTGCTAGAAACTTTGGGTTGGCGCAGGAACGTATTCAATACACTGATAAATTGCGGTCAATCTCTTCGACTCGTTTTTTTTGCGACCCGATTTGGAAGGGCAGCGAAATATCGAACGATGAAAAACAGGTTTTCATCACAACAGCTAGCTGGATTCTCAGTGATAGAAAGGAAGCCTGGGAACACGTGAGTGATCAATTTGGAAACTGGAATTTCAATCATCTTGAGGCATTGTCCAAATTTGATGAACAGAAAAAAAATGACTTTTGTGCTTGGATTTTGCCAAAAGTTGAAATGACTGACGCCGAATTGCTGCGCACAGGGCCACCTCTACCGACCGTTGAAATCGTACCAATGTCACCAGGAATACACCCATGAATTGCCAAAAGTTTCTATTTTTCATGCTTTTCGCTGCACCTGCCGCTGGCTTTAATTTGGAAACACACGCGCTATTTACCAATAGCGCGTTCGGGAAGTCCATTCTTAGCGGCACAACTGCCGAGTCAAATGAGCTCTACGCCAGGCTGGGCTTTGATCGAATGACTAGACAACACCCATTTAGCCAGTCTGATACCCAAACATGCGTCGCGGTGAATGGCGGCATTGGCGGCAAAGATCACTATATCGACGCTACCGGCGCGTGGGTTGGAGTCAATGCCATGCAAAATTCGGGAGCGTTGCGCACGCGTTGCCCGTTTCTTTTCGAGCAACGTTCAATGCCACCAGCTTACACCGGTTATTTTGTTGATCCAATTATTGGGCCTACCGCATGGCTGCGTTTTGAAGGCTGGCTGATGCGCGGCGTGATTCGCGAAGATGATTTTAAGTTTGGTAAATATGACAACCCGAACCTTTCACCCGATCAAGACCCGTGGGTCGATGAATTTCGTTCGGTGCATCATTTTTACGAGCCGCTCTCCAATTCCACAGGCTTGGGTGCCGCCGCCGGCTTCTTTGCCAACGCAACGCGATCCACCACATGGGCACTGGGCATAAGCGATAGCGCCAATTGGGCCAACGATCAGACACCTGATCCAGTGCGCGGCAATCATTTTAGCTACATGGATGCCCGCCGCTTATTTTGGCAAGCCTTGATCTACAAGGAAGCGGGCGTTGCTCCGTCAACCGCAGCGGCACAGAGGCAATCGAACTTTCGGGATAATTTATGGGCGACCACTTTGAAATCTGTTGGGCATGTGGTGCATCTATTGCAAGATGGCGCCAGTCCACAGCATGTGCGCGGCGAAGGCCACAGTTTTCTGTGCAATGGCAACTATTTAGACGATGTGCCGGAGGCACCGATTGCGACGCGCAATTTTGAAAATTTCGCCAATTTTCGCGTTGTCTTTGAGTTTGAACGAGGTGGTGCTGCGTCCTACACGGTTGCCAGCCCATGTGAAGACCAA
>JANOPZ010000022.1:0-16854 GCA_031422195.1 Limoniibacter sp.
AGTCATGTGGCTGTCTGCTTTATCAAATCTCCCATCCACATGACACAAGCCAACAATCACATCGATTGCGCATAATGATGAGCCTAAGGGGCCTTTGTTTGCTTTTCCCATTGGGTCAAAACACGCTCAGGTTTATCTCTCAACCAATCAATAAGCGAACGTGTGATATGCGGCATTTCCTTGCTGAAAGCGTTGCACCGCTGCCGATAATTGCAAGTTTAGACTTACGCATTTTGACCCATACATTCATCAGTGTGAGAGCCTGATGAGGATCGGGTGATCTGATGATCGTTCAAACGCCCGTCATTGCGTTACAACCGGAGATAAGTTCCGGGCCTACATGGCCATAAGAGGGGCGGTATTTTTTTGAAAAAATAAGCTCGGAAATATAATTGAAGTCATGCGCGGGATTTGAAGAAAAATCTTATCATCTCCGCGCTCGCATCTGGTCCCTTTGGGTCAGAGAAAGTTGCGCCAGCATTTCCACCCGACCATGCATGGCCAAGCCCCTGAATGGTCCAATGTTCTGACACATGGGCCTTATTGGTATCCATCCAAATTGTGGCGTCATATTTGCGACCGTTTCGGCTGCCTGTTTTATTGGTTTTGGAGGCTTTAACTGAGGTGTCAGGCTTGGCATCGTCTGCAACGTGTTCGCCATTAAGAGGGTGAACCGTATTGTCGGCGGCGCCATGGAAAACAATCGTGCGAAGATTTTTCTGTGCTTGCCCGCTATTCTTGCGGCTGCCGCGCCCCGCCATCGCCGTGAGGGCAGAAGGTACGCTATAGGCCGCCCCATATGGCAGGCCCGAATGCACACCGATTGCTGAAAAAATATCCGGGTAAACCCGGCCAAGGATCACAGCCATCGCGCCGCCTGCCGATAAGCCACATACGAAAGTGTTTTCACGATCGACTTTGTATTTCAGCATGGCTTGGTGCGCGATCGCTGCGAGAATTTCCGGCTCACCACCAACACGTTTTTGATCGACCTGCCTAAACCAATTCCAACACGTTTGAGCGTTGTCGCCTTGCGATTGCTCAGGGTAAATTACGATAAAGCCATGGTGCTGAGCCAAGGCATTCATGCCAGTTGCGGCGGCAAAATCTTCAGCGTTTTGCGTGCAACCATGCAGCATCATCACAATGCCGGTTATGTTCTCAGTAGGGATTTTTGGCACGTAGGTGCGCACCAACCGGCTACCGCTTTTGCCCGTATAGGTTGACGCTAAAAATGTTGCAGTTGTTGTTTTAACGGGAGGCGTGCGAAAACGTGCTGCTGGCAATTTTGGTCTTTGGTCGGCACTTTTGGTCTTGAGCTTTTTTGCTTTGGTGACCTTGCCCAGAAAAAAGGGCACAAACAAGCCTTGCTGCCTTAACGTTTGCTTAACCAAGGTTTTGGCTGCACCTAAAGCGTGGAGTCCTAAAATGCGCGGCAAGCGCCGTTTCAGCTTGAACATTGGGGCTTTCCGGGCGGCAATCGTAAAATCGCCATTTTTTGATTTGCAAAGTTTTCAAGTCAGCGCGCAATGACACGAATTGGCGCTGTTTTAAGGCGCTAGCCACTCCTGCTTTACTAGACGCGCGTCTCAATGAAATGTTCCACTGCCAAAAAAATAACTCTTGAATGCAAATGCATTTGGATGTTGCTTTTCAGCGCTATCCCATTTTACCTGAGGCTTGAAACCGCTTCAGCTTTAATCTGGCCAATCTGAGCAAACTGAAGCCAGCCTTTCGGAAGTAGCGGGATTTGCGGAGCGCTTTTTGCATTACTAACCAGCTCAGAAAGCCATATTTGCGTGAATTTGGCCCGATCCAGTACTGCCATCGCGAGATGCGTATAAAAAATGGAAAGGCTTCCACAGCTATTTTTTACGATGAAATGGAACCCATTTTGCACAGCCGCGTTTCAACTTTAATCTGCAACGCTACGAGGAAAAGACGATGGCTAAGGCAAAAACATTAGACAACCTGTTTCATGACACCTTGAAGGATATTTATTACGCAGAACGAAAAGTTCTGAAAGCGTTGCCAAAAATGCACCGTGCCGCGCAATCTGCTGAACTTAAGACCGCCTTTGAAAAACATATTGACCAAACCGAAGGGCAAATTCAGCGCTTGGAGCAAGTGTTTGAATTAATGGGCAGGCGGCCTCAAGCTAAAGTTTGTGATGCTATCGAAGGCATACTTTCAGAAGGCGAAAGCATTATGGAAGATTATGCCGGGTGTGACGCCTTGGATGCCGGCCTAATCGCGTCGGCTCAAGCTGTGGAACACTATGAGATTACGCGCTATGGCACCTTGCGCCGTTGGGCCAGAGAGCTTGGCATGACCGATGCAGCCGACCTTTTAGGCCAAAGCCTTGAGGAAGAAGCCGCGACTGATGAGGCTTTAACCCAAATTGCCGAGAGTTCGGTTAACCAAAAAGCCATTGGCGACAGGGCTTAAGCTAACGGATGCTTTTCTACCAAACCGCTCACGCATCGATGAGTGCAATTTCCAAACATTGCTTACGAGGTGCAATAAGGGTCGCTCTTTATCACAACCGCTGGCGTAGAAATTGAAAACAAATGAATTCAGTTGCAAGCCCAAGCCCGTATTGTGGCACTGCACCGCTTCCAGGCGAATTGTTAGCGCGCTGGAACAGCGACCCTGTGGTCATTACGCTTCTTGTGTTTGCAATGTTCACTGTTGTGATCTTGAATTGGCTGAAGCCTAACGTTTTCAAACGTAAATTAGCCATCGCTGCCGTGTTGGCGCTGGCTTTTTTGCTATTCATCTCGCCATTTTGTGCCCTATCTTCGGCACTGTTTTCTGTTCGTGTGCTGCATCATATCATTCTGACCGGCATTGCTGCGCCACTTTTGGTCTTTTCTTTTGCAACGCCAAACCCACCGGGCATTCAACTTGGTCCTGCCGCTGCGGCTGCACACGCAGTCATTTTTTGGTTTTGGCATATGCCACCGGTTTATGAAGCTGCGCTCGCAAGTAGCTTTGTTTACTGGGTGATGCAGACCTCATTATTCGGCAGTGCGGCGCTTCTGTGGTTTGGTGTCAGGACAGCGTCAAAGCCAATAGCCATTTTGATTCTGTTGGCAACCATGGTGCAAATGGGCCTATTAGGCGCACTGCTGACCTTTGCGCCTTCACCGCTTTATGCCTCCCATCTTCTGACCACAGATGCTTGGGGCTTATCGGCATTAACCGATCAACAATTGGCTGGCATGGTGATGTGGAATGGTGGATCTGCCGTTTATTTGGTTGCTGCACTGGCGTGTTTATACAGACTTGTGGTGCGCCAAACGGTATCCCGGCAATGCTGACCAAGATTAAAGCCTGGGCAGAAACCCATACCTCCAAAAAACGCTACTCACCGGTTGGAGTTGCATTTCATTGGGGGATGGCGCTGGTTATCGCTTTGATGCTTTGGCTTGGTTGGAGGATGGGCCGCATCGATGTCGGCGGGGCAAAACTTGATGCATTTCAGCTCCATATGATTATTGGCCTTGTTACGCTTATCTTGGCAGCACTGCGGCTATCTTGGCGGCTTGTTATCCCAGGTCCTGTTAATGATGCTGATAATCTTGGCATTCAAACTAAGATTGCCCGCGTCATCCATGGCTTGTTTTACATCTGCTTTGTTGGCCTGCCGGTAAGCGGTTGGCTGACCTGGTCTGCATTTGCAGGCAATGAGCAGCTCAATTTGGGGCTCATTACGATTCCTGCTTTTCCGTTTGATAAATTTGCGTTCGAGAAAAAAAGTCAAATATTATATTGGGCCGGAAGCCTGCATTATGTTTTAATTTGGGTTCTTATCATCATTATTCCTGCGCACGCCGGGGCCGCATTAAAACACCATTTTTGGGACCGGCATGATGTGCTGATCGGGATGCTGCCGATTTTGGCGCTAGATGAGAAACTGGTGGAGAAAGACACGTCAAAAACTACGGCACTTAAAGCGAGGCCGCGTAAACAGATAGTTGCTCAATCTCAGAAAGTGTCAAAGCCTGTGAAATCACCTGCATAGCGTGGCTGGGGTCATTTTGCCGGTCACCGCGTTTCCAAGCCAACAACTGATCGGCAAGATAAGGCGCTGGCTGGCCAGCGAGGCGCGGATTGGCAGCGCCCATTCCTTCACCATTTCGGCCATGGCACTGCGCACAGGCTGCGATGTCACGCGCTGCATCGCCGTTTTGATAAAGTGCATTTGCCATCGCGTCGGCACCGGCTGGCGCATAAATTGGCAAAGGCAAATTTGAATAATATTGCGAAACTGCTGCGCGTTCGCGCGGTTCTAGGATCGAAACAATATCCGACATGGCAGTGTGCCGCCGTCTCCCGTTTGCATAATCGTCTAGTTGCCGGTGCAAATAACCTTGATCCAAACCGGCCAAAGCGGGCGCGCTTTGGCTTGGTTTCTCCATGCCCTCGCCATCCAAGCCATGGCATGAAAAACAAGCCCGGGTGACACCGCCACTCCCGCCGCCCATTGCGATTACTTCGCCATATAGGCTTGAACCCGGTAACCCTTCCATTGCGAATCCATTCACTGCCGTTTCAGTGTCACGTTCAGTTTTATGACATGCCGTCAGCGTTATAGCGGCGAGCGCTATCAGGGCATAGCGCAAATGATTGGCGCAAAGAGGATTGAAGGCTCGATTTTTAAACATGAAAGGGAACGATATTGCCCGCCCTTCGTTCCATCTGGTGTTAAACAAATACAATCGGGCAACATCTGATGGCCAGTTGGCAAAAGGCAAATGGCGTATCGCTGATTTTGGCCCTGCTATTGATAGCGGGATGCACAGAGGTTTCTAACAATCAGAATTCCGCTGACGATAATAGTGGCAGTTATTCTGGTTTGGTTGCCATTGAAGCGCTTGGTTGCGGGGCGTGTCACCGCATCCCCGGTATCTCATGGCCGCAGTCGGATGTAGGGCCGGCGCTAAATCACTACGGTGATAGAGGTTTTATCGCCGGCGTAATGCCAAACACAGCCCAGAACTTGGCGGCCTTTATTCAAAACTCAACAAGATACATTCCAAACGGTGCCATGCCGCCAATACCAATGACGGAAAGCCAAGCCGCTGACATTTCGGCTTATCTTCTCTCGCTGCAGACAGCAGGTTCGTGATGGAGTGGCCCGCTGTCCTTTCACCTGCAGGGCCAAACGCAGCCCAAATAGCGCAACTTTTTTGGATTTTAATCTTCGTTATCAGCTTAGTCATGGCAGTTGTTTGTGTAGGATTGGCCGCCGCGCTGTTTGGCAGTGCGCGCGTAAGGGCAATACTAACCGATAAAAGAACAATTCTAAGTGCGGGGCTCGGAGTGCCAGCTCTGATCTTGACTGTCCTACTGACCTACAGCCTAATTCTGACGCGCAATCTGTCTTCACCAAACGGGCCTGATTTTATGCGCGTTAGGGTGACGGGTGAGATGTGGTGGTGGCGCATCGCTTATCTCGACAACAACGGCAATATAACCCTTAGCGATGCCAATGAACTGCATATCCCAGTGGGGAAGACTGTCGCCATAGAGCTTGATTCTGCTGATGTTATTCACAGCTTTTGGGTGCCTCAACTTGCGGGCAAGGAAGATATGATCCCCGGGCGACGAAATATCCTGCGCCTGTCAGCAGATAAGGCCGGTGTTTACGCAGGCCAATGCGCAGAGTTTTGCGGAGGGCCGCATGCACTCATGGGCTTGACCGTGATTGCACACAGCCCGGAAGCATTTGATGACTGGCAGCGTGGACGTTTGATAGCACCAATTGCCCCGCAAAATGAGTTGGCCATAAAGGGCGCCGATTTGTTTCTGAAAAGCGGATGCGCCGCATGTCACATTGTGCGCGGTACCGCCGCCAATGGCCAAGCCGGGCCTGATCTGACCTTCGTGGGTGCCCGGCTAAAACTGGGGGCAGGGATATTACCGAATAATCGCGGAACTCTTGCTGGCTGGGTTGCCGATAGCCAAGCAATTAAACCCGGCAACCGAATGCCGTCGTATCCGATGCTGCTTCCCGCTGAGTTGCAGGCAATTGCCGCTTATTTGGAGCAATTGCGGTGAAAGACGATCTGCCACTTACAGCCGAAATGGCCAACCGTTTCCCTGCAAGACACGCAGGTTCAAAGGCAGATTTGGCAGAGCTAGAAAAGATCTGGTGCGCACCCAAAGGTTGGCAATTTTTTACAGCAGTCAGTAATAATTATATTGGCTTTTATTATATCGCTACAGCCTTTTTGTTCTTTTTGCTTGCTGGCATTCTCGCGCTTCTAATGCGCGTTCAACTTGCTGCGCCAGCCCAAACGTTTCTGTCGCCCGATACGTATAACCAAGTTTTCACAATGCATGGCACGGTGATGATGTTTCTGTTCGCCGTTCCAGCTGTCGAGGCCGTTGGGGTGATGTTGTTGCCGCAAATGATTGGCGCGCGCGACCTGCCGTTTCCAAGGTTATCGGCTTACGCGTATTGGATTTATCTATTCGGCGGCCTGTCGTTTTTTGCCTCTATCTTCGCCGGTCTCGCCCCAGATGGTGGCTGGTTCATGTACCCGCCGCTAACTGGGCGCATTTATTCCCCTGGCATTAACGCCGACTTCTGGCTGCTCGGAATTGGGTTTATTGAGATTTCCGCAATTGCTGGTGCCATTGAGTTTATTGTTGGCATTATGCGAACCCGCGCGCCGGGCATGTCGTTGGGAAAAATGCCGATTTTAGCATGGGCACTGCTTGTGATGTCCGTGATGATTATCATAGGTTTTCCGTCAGTCATTTTGGCAACATTGCTACTGGAACTTGACCGGGCTTTTAACTGGCCAATTTTTGATGCAACACGCGGCGGCGATCCGCTGTTATGGCAGCATCTGTTCTGGTTTTTTGGCCACCCCGAAGTGTATATCATCTTCCTTCCGGGCGCTGCTATGCTGACCATGTTGATCTCAACGGTGGCACGAAGCGATGTCATTGGTTACCCGCTTGTGGTGCTTTCTATCCTTGCCACCGGTTTCATAAGCTTTGGCGTTTGGGCGCACCATATGTTCACCACGGGCATCCCCGATGTGACAGTCGGCGTATTTTCTGCAGTAAGCACTGCGGTGACGCTGCCAGCCGGAACGATGGTGTTTTGCTGGATTGCGACGCTGGCTGCAGGAAAGCCAAAATTTAACGCACCCGGGCTATTCGCCATTGGCAGCGTGCTGGTTTTTGTCACCGGAGGATTAACGGGCGTTATGGTGGCGTTTGTGCCGTTTGATTGGCAAGCCCATGACAGCTATTTTATTGTCGCTCATCTGCATTATGTGCTGCTTGGCGGGATGCTGTTTCCGCTGTTCGGCGCATTTTACTATTGGGCGCCAGCTTTTAGCAAAAACGCCTTGTCAGACCGCACCGGCAAATGGGTTTTTTGGCTAATGTTTGCCGGAACGCATGTCACATTTATGCCAATGCACATCGCTGGCCTAATGGGCATGCCGCGCCGCGTTTACACCTATTTGCCTGCGCAACAGGTTGAAACGCTCAACTTTATATCGACGTGCGGCGCATTTTTAATAGCTGCCGGCGTGGCTGTGTTCATTGTCGATATGATCCGCAATTTTCGCTTTGCACCGGGCGGCGGCAATGCTGGTAATGTCTATGGCGGTGGCACGCTGGAGTGGTTGCCATCGGGTCTCTACTCAACACGCAGCATTCCACTTGTTACATCGCGGCAACCATTGTGGGAGGACTTAAATTTGGCGCGCAATGTTGAAGAAGGACGGTATTTTCTGCCGCGGTCTGCTACCGGCCTTCGCGAAACACTGATGACTAGCCCGGTTTTTGCAACGCCGCAGCAATTGCTGATCCTGCCGGGCCCTTCGGTTTGGCCAATAACGGCGGCGGTGTTTACATCAGGTTTTTTCCTGCTTCTAACAATTCAGGCAGCTGTTTTAGCGACCATCAGCGGCGTTTTAGCAATCATCGCCATAATTATATGGCTGTGGGAAACCGACCGGCCGGTAGCGCTAAAAGCCGCTGATATTGGCGGCGGTATTATGGTGCCAACCCATGTCTCAGGCGTGATGAACCATGGTGTATGGGCGACCATAACGCTGCTGTTTGTGTTCGGCATGATTTTTGCAATGGCAATATTCTCATTGTTTTTTCTTTGGACAAATCAGCCAAAATTCTGGATGGATCCGCCTGCTTTTACGGCATCATTTTGGGTGTTTGTGTTGGGGGTTGCGTCACTGACCCTATCGCTCAGTGCCAAGTCGCTTTTGTTGCGCATGCAAAATGCAAACCTGACAGCGGGCGCGTTAAGCCTTGCCGCCATTTTGGCTATTGGCGCGCAATATGCCGATTATACGGGATGGCAGGCCGTGGGGTTGCAACCTGAAGCAAGCGGTCAAGGCGGTATTGTCTATGCGATCATGGCGCATCAAGCGTCATTGCTTCTGGTTTGCCTTGTCATGGCGGCCTATGCGATGGCCCGTGCATTTGCAGGCCTGATAACTAAACCTGCAAGCGTACTTATTGATATTTGCTCGCTTATTTTGACTTATACTGCGGCACAGGGGCTGGCGGCAGCAGTGCTGACACGGGCACTAGCCACTGGTGGATAATAGCAATGCTTCATTTCCAACTCTGGATTTCATTGATTGGCGCATTTTTAGTTTGGGGCGTCCATTTTGCCGGTCTTTATCTGGCCGCTGAATTTGCCCCTCAAACCATCCGTGTTGTTGCGCCTATTTTGCTGGTTCTTGGCCTGGCCACAAACGGCTGGATTTTTAAGCGCGCAAACACCGCCAACCCCTTTGTTGCAACCATAGGCGGCGGAAGCGCAGTCATATCTTCGATAGCCATTCTTTGGCAGACATTGCCTGTTTATGTTTGAGGTCAATGGGGAACAAGACTGGCCCAGCCGCGTTGAGTTGGAGATAAACTCAGGCTTAGGGTGACCCAAAATGAGAAAAATTTATATAGCAGCATTGTCTGTTGCAGGTTTGGCTATTGTTGGAACGGGCGCCGTATATTTATTATCGCTGGAGTCGGCTACCGTGTCTGTGGGCGATGGCTATGGGCCAAAACCGATGTTGCCTGAACCCAACGCTAAGCTCATCCCCACGGTCAACATTGCGCCTGCCAGCCCATGGCCCGAAGGTATGACGCCAATTGCGAAGTCAGGCCTCTTGGTTAACGCGTTTGCTGAAGAACTCGATCACCCACGTTGGCTTTATACGTTGCCGAACGGCGATGTCTTAGTGGCCGAATCAAACGCTCCGCCCCGGCCTGAACAGGGCAAAGGCATTAAGGGCTGGGTCATGAAACTTGTCATGAAACGCGCCGGTGCCGGTGTGCCCAGTGCAAACCGTATTACATTGCTTCGAGATGCTGACGGCGACGGCACCGCTGAGGTTAAAACCGTGTTTCTGGCAGGGCTGAACTCGCCATTTGGCATGACGATGGTTGGAAACACCCTTTATGTCGCCAATACGGATGCGATTGTGGCATTTCCCTATCAGGCTGGAATCACAGCTATTACTGAGCCGGGGGTAAAACTTGTCGATTTGCCTGCGGGCCCCCTCAACCATCACTGGACAAAAGATGTGATTGCCAGCCCGGACGGGTTGAAACTCTATGCGACCGTTGGTTCAAACAGCAATGTTGCTGAAAACGGTATTGAAGCCGAAGAAAACCGGGCTGCTGTGCATGAAATAGACATCGCAGCAAAAACAATTCGCCTGTTTGCCTCTGGCCTTCGCAATCCCAACGGTCTGGCTTGGAATCCTGAAAGTGGCGCGCTTTGGGTTGCTGTTAACGAACGCGATGAAATCGGCAGTGATCTGGTGCCGGACTATATGACATCTGTAATAGATGGCGGGTTTTATGGCTGGCCTTATAGCTATTATGGCCAAACAATTGATACCCGCGTTGAACCCCAACGGCCCGATTTGGTTGCGACCGCTATCGTGCCGGATTACGCGCTTGGCGCGCACACAGGCTCACTTGGCCTAACGTTTAGCACTTCGGATAGTCTGGGGCCGGATTTAAGCAACGGGGCTTTCGTCGGCCAGCATGGATCATGGAACCGCATACCGCATAGCGGCTACAAGGTGGTGTTCATCCCGTTTGCCAACGGTGCGCCTAATGGTGCGCCAATCGATGTTTTGACTGGGTTTTTATCGGAAGATGAAAAAGCGCTCGGTCGGCCAGTTGGTGTCGTGTTCGATAAGGCGGGCGCACTGCTGGTTGCTGACGATGTTGGCAACAAAATCTGGCGCGTTTCAAAATCGATATCTGCGGCCTCTGCGACAGGTGATTGAAAGCTGATGTGCAGGCCAAAGGGCGCGCCAGCCGGGCATTTACTCGCCCGCCATAACGAAGGAAAATGGCTTTGTTAGATTTAATTTTAACACGAACCACCATCCCTGAATGGGAGATCATTTTCCGGCTGCTGGTTGCAGTGTTACTGGGAGCTATGATCGGCTGGGATCGCGAGCTTAAAAACCGGCCAGCCGGTTTGCGCACTCACATGATGACCGCGCTGGCAGCTGCAGGGATAGCCATCATGGCGCTAGAATTGGTGACTTGGGCTGAAAACAACGGCACGAAAGCCGATCCTATCCGCGCCGTTGAAGCGGTCACGGCAGGCGTTGCATTTTTAGCGGCAGGCACCATCATTCAGTCGCGCGGCAAGGTGATCGGGCTGACCACGGGCGCGGGCATGTGGCTGGCAGGTGCACTGGGTCTTGCGGCAGGATATGGCTTTCATTTCATTGCAATTGTTATGGGGATCATTGCCGTGGTTATTTTATCCGGATTGCAGCGCTTATCAGATAAATTGAACCCCACTGTGAATGAAGAAGCGGCCGATGATGCTTCCAAGGATGCTTCCAAGACAGCAAGCCCAGACAATTTGTTGACCCGGAAGTCAAAACCGTCGCTGAAGAACTCGATACCATAACGCAGGACCATAACGCAGATCGCGTGGAACGCTTATCAAGAAGGCCGCAAAAGCCCGCATACCTGCACAGCCGGGCCTGCGATTTTTTTGGGCATTGGTGCGCCCAACAGTTGTTGAATGGCCCCGGCCAAAATTGCGGCAGTGTAGGGCTTTTGGACAAAAGGTATTTTTGCAATGTCCATGACCGGATAACCCGATGTTATAACCACAGGTATTGCCATGCTGGCCAATATTGGCAGCAAAGACAAACCAGAACCATCGGAGAGTTTAATATCAAGAATGGCCAAATCATAGCGTTGCGATTTTAACTGCAGCTTTGCGCCGGCAACACTTGCGCAAATGAATGTCAAACATGCTCCCATCTTTTGCAACTGGTCATCCAAATCCAGCGCAACAATATGCTCATCTTCAATAATCAGGACATTCAGCCCAGAAAGCAGACTATCAATGGGTCGATGTATTGCATGCTTGACCTGATCTGGCATAAATTTGCATCCTGTTTCGATGCTGCTGTGCAATAACACCCGTGAGTGGTCTATAAACAAAGACATAGGGATACGCTTTTGGGTGCTGCGATATGAACGATGCCAAATCAGTAGAATTAAAAGCGGCTGTCGTATCGGCTGCCGGACATGGCGCCAGAGGTGCTGCCAAAACACATTGCTTTGAGTGTCCGCTGCGCAAAAAAAGAGTTTTCCGGAATTTCTCGGACAGCGAGTTAGAGTTTGTCGATAAATTCAAAGAAAGCGATTTGCACATTAGTTCAGGTGAAACCCTGATGATGGAAGGCCAATCCAGCACCACGCTTTATACCCTGCTGTCAGGTTGGATGTACCGCTACAAAGCGTTGCCAGACGGGCGGCGGCAAGTCTTAAATTTCATGCTGCCCGGAGATTTTGTGGGTTTGCAAGCCGCTGTGTTTGGCGAGGCGCAGCATACAATTGAATGTCTTACCGATTGCGTGCTGTGCGTCTTTCCGCGCAGCAAACTTTGGAAATTATACGAAACAGAACCCGGGTTGGGGTTTGACGTGACATGGCTGGCGGCGCGTGAGGAGAAAATGCTCGATGATAGCCTGTTGAGCATTGGTCGGCGCAGTGCTGCAGAACGGGTGGCGTTTATCCTAACACACCTCTTGCGCAGGCTGCGTGAATTGGGGCTGGCAAACGGCACCGCGTTTGATACCCCGTTTAATCAGCAGCATTTGGCAGATACGCTCGGATTGTCTCTGGTTCATACCAACAAAACGATCCGCAAGTTGACCCTGAGTAAGCTGATCGTGTGGAAAGATAAAATACTCACGATTATCGATGAAGAAAAACTGGCGCGGCTGGCCAAATATGACCGCCAAAACAGTTCTCCAAGACCTCTCATCTAACTGACAACGCTGTGATATAATTGAGAGAGTTGGTTTTCACAAAGCCTAATGCCTCAAAATAATTTCGAGGCCGCCAGACAACTGTAATGCTGAAATATATGATGTTGGTTTACTGCTAAAAACGTGCAAGCATGGCGGCTAATCATCAAAAACCGAAGCGGTTTAGGTGCATTTGTCGAGCAAAGGTCTCAACATGTCTGATCATGACGACAAGAGTGCGACCGGTTCGCAGCCTCAATCTTCTGTTGCAAAGCAAGCCGCACCGCTCGTTGTCGGCATTGGCGCTTCGGCAGGCGGCGTAGAAGCGCTGAGCCGGTTCTTTGATGCAATGCCCAATGACAGTGGCGCAGCCTTTGTCGTTGTGCTCCATCTTGATCCGGCGCGTGAAAGCCAGATGGCCCATGTGCTCAGCAGCCATACGTCAATGCAGGTTTTTCAGGTGGCTGATGAAATGCCAATCGCGCCCAACTGCGTTTATGTGATTGCACCCGACAAGGATTTGACGGTTCTTGATGGCAAGTTACAATTGACACAGCCTGCCGAAAGCCGCGGCCACCGCCACCCGGTCGATGTGTTGTTCAGATCATTGGCAGCAGGTCAGGGCGAACGTTCGATTGCCATTGTGCTATCTGGCACAGGCAGCAACGGCACAGATGGCTTGAAAGAGGTCAAGGCGGCAGGCGGTCTAATCCTCATCCAAGACCCGGCGACGGCCAAATTTGACGGCATGCCGCGCAGTGCCATTTCGGCTGGCATGGCCGACCATATTGTGGCGCCCGAGGCCATGCCTGAAATCCTGGTTCGGTATATCAACCAAGAATACATCGCCAATCCTGACAATGGTGAAACCGCAGCGTCAGATGCGCAACCAACAATTGACCAGATTTTGACCTTGCTGTTTACGCGCACCGGCAATGATTTTCGCAATTACCGGCGCAGCACCATTCAGCGCCGCATTCAACGCCGGCTCGGCCTTAAAAATATCGACACGCTCGGGGATTATATAAACGATCTTCGCACCAACCCTGACGAAGCGCCCCTTTTGGTCAAAGATTTACTGATCAATGTCACCAGCTTTTTTCGTGATGCCGAAGCCTGGAAAACCTTTGCCGCTTTGGTAATTGCGCCTTTGGTTGCCACACGCGAAAGCGGGGCTTCGATAAGAGCTTGGGTGCCAGGTTGTTCCACAGGCGAAGAGGCCTACACGCTGGCCATGCTAATCAGCGAACAGGCGGCGATTGCAGGCAAAAAATTTGATATTAAAATTTTTGCGACGGATGCCCGCGATGATAATCTAAAAATTGCGCGCGATGGCAACTATCCGTCTGCCGCGGTTACCGGGCTTCCCGCCACTCGCCAGCGCATGTTTTTTGATAAGCACGATGCTTCGTTTCAAATCAAAAAAGAGATTCGCGGGCTGGTGGTTTTTGCTCCGCAGAATTTGCTGCGAGATCCGCCATTTTCGCATCTTGATCTGATCACCTGCCGCAATCTGCTTATTTATCTTGAGCCAGAAACCCAGCAAAGCATCATTGCATTGTTTCATTTTGCCTTGGAACTGGGCGCCAGCCTGATGCTCGGCAATACCGAAACGCTTGGCCGCCATGACGCAATGTACGAAATCATTTCGAAAAAATGGCGCATTTTCAAACGGGCAGGCCCGGCGCGCCTTGAAATTGTAAACTTCCCGATGTTGCGCGGGGCGGCACATGTTTCAAAGACAATTGAGGCCGCTGCACCTCAGTTGACCAACTATATATCTGTCCCGGCCGGCGATATTGCACGCCGTGCACTGCTCGAACATTTTGCTCCTGCCGCAGTACTGATCGACCGCAATTGCCGTGTTGTCTATTTTCACGGGTCAACCGGCAATTATCTAGAGCAACCAACGGGAGAGCCGTCGAAAGATTTGTTTCTGATGACCCGCGACGGGTTGACAGCAAAGCTGCGCATCACCGTGCGCACCGCCATTGCTGAAAACCGCAACATTCAAATCAGTGTCAACATTAAGCACGGTAAAACGCTGTTGCCGGTTCAAGTGACGGTATTCCCGCTGGCTGCAGGTGCAAACGCAAACGGCCATGTTTTGATCAGCTTTGCGCCGGAAGCAGCGGGGAGTTCGCCCGCTGGAAATTTACAGCCCGGCAATTCAGAAGCCGACACCACTTTACAAGACGAACTCAAAGCGCTTCGCAATGCGTTGCAAAACACAATTGAACATTTGGAAACCACCAACGAAGAACTGAAAGCCTCCAATGAAGAGGCAACCTCCATGAATGAAGAGTTGCAATCCACCAACGAGGAACTTGAAACCTCCAAAGAGGAAATGCAGTCGTTCAATGAGGAACTTGACACTGTTAACAGCCAACTTCAGCACAAAGTGCATGAAATGGAAGATATTGCCAATGATTTGAACAATCTGCTGGCAGGAACAGAGACAGCGACATTATTTATTGATGCAAAACTTTGCGTGAAATGGTTTTCGCCCGGCACACGCGAATTGTTTGACTTTATTGCCTCGGATGTTGGCAGGCCGATCAGCCATTTTGCCCGCAAATTTGATGATGAGAACCTGCTGCCGGACGCCGACAAAGTACTGCAAACATTGGTGGTGGTAGAAACCGAAATAAGGGCGACTGATGGCCGTTGGTTTTTGCGCCGTATGCTGCCCTACCGCACATTAGACAACCGTATTGCGGGCGTTGTGATCACGTTTATTGATGTGACGGAGCATAAACTTGCCAGCGATGCCAGCGACGAAGCCCGCATATATGCGCAAGCCATCGTTGAAACAATTCGTCAGCCGCTTTTGGTTCTGGACGACACCATGCATGTGGTTTCAACCAATCCAGCTTTTCAAGCCATGTTTGATGTTAATGAAACCGAAACCGTAGGCAGCCTCGTCTTCGATCTTGTCAAAGGGGACTGGAATTTCCCTAAAATGCATGAATTGCTGGATTTAGTGATTTCGAAGAATGAGCAGTTTAACGATGTGGAAATTGAGCATGAGTTTGGCTCTGTTGGCCATTTGTGCATGTTGGTCAACGGACGCAAACTGGTTAGAGATGACGGTCGCCCCAGCCTGATTTTGATTGCGATTGAAGACATAACCGAAAGGAAATTAGCACGGCAAACGATGCGCGACAGCGAGGCGCAGTACCGTGTGCTGTTCAACTCGATTGATGAAGGTTTTTGCGTCGTCGAGAAAATCGAAGCAACGCCAACCAGCCCGATGGATTTCCGTTTTATTGAGGCCAACCCGGCGTTTGAAAAACATTCCGGCACCGGCAATGTGGTCGGCAAAACCATCCGCGACATGTTTCCGATGGAACCGGATGACTGGTATGACATCCATGACAGGGTGCTAACCACCGGCCTGCCAATACGCCATGAAAAACAAATGGAAGATGGCGGGCGGATTTTGGAGCTATATGAGTTCCCGCTGAATAATTCGAAAAATAATCGTCTGGCTTTGATCTTCCAGGATGTCACCCAGCGCAAATTGGCAACCTCCACCGGGCTGAAGCTGACAGCATTGGTGCAATCATCTGATGATATGATTGCCAGTATCGATGAGTTAGGCCGTTTCACGAGTTGGAACGCTGGTGCAGAACGCATGTTCGGGTACAGCGCTGAAGAAATTCTGCTTCAGCCTTCCACAATGCTTTTGGGTGATGGCCAAGAGTCCGTACAAGGTCAAATTTTTGAAAAATTTAAGAGCGGCGGCGAAAACGTTCATGTCGAAGCTGAGCGAATGCGCAAAGATGGCACCATGGTGTGGATTTCAGCGACAGTTTCCCCACTGGTAACCGCTGAAGGCGGAATTGTGGGCGCATCGGTCATTGCACGCGATATCACCGAGCGCCGCCGCGCGGAGGCGCACCGCGAAATTCTGGTGGCAGAACTCAATCACCGCGTTAAAAACACACTTGCCATTGTCAGTGCCATTGCCTCGCAAACATTAAGTGGTGCGGTGACAGTTGAAGCTGCCAGCGAAGCGTTTTCTTCGCGACTATTGGCGTTATCGCGTGCCCATGATTTGCTGATGCACGGCAACTGGTCAGGCACTGATTTGGAAAACGTCGTTACAGCCACGATAGCGCCGCACGAGGGGCAACAAAGCCGCTTCCATATTGAAGGCCCATACGTGCCGATGCAACCGTCATTGGCGCTAACATTCAGTTTGGCATTGCATGAATTATGCACCAATGCTGCAAAATATGGCGCACTGTCTGTGCCGCAAGGATCGGTAACGATTATATGGCATGTTCACAGCCATGATGGTGTGCCGCGGTTGCAATTAACCTGGACTGAAAGTGGCGGGCCGCGTGTTGAAACACCATCGCGCAAAGGTTTTGGCACACGGCTCATTCAAAAAGCGTTGGCAATGGAACTGACAGGGCAGGTCAGCGTTTTATATCACCCTGATGGCGTTGTGTGTGTCATCGACGCGCCACTACCGGCAGGGCATTTGAAAGTAGATCAGATTGACGCAAGTTGGCAAAATTAATTCAAGACGCATTCTCATTGTGGA
>JANOPZ010000023.1:0-12399 GCA_031422195.1 Limoniibacter sp.
GTCTGGCCAAGCAGCTGGGTTGCTTTTGCAAGGTCCGAGTTTTTTGAGCCGCCCGACCCGGTATCCGGCGCTCCAAAGATGATTGTTTCTGCTGCGCGTCCAGCTAAAGTATGAGCAACACGATTAAGGACAGCGCTGCGGGTAAACGGATTGGGGCCTTGCACTGTTTCGCGGCACCCAAGGCGCACAAACCCACCACTTTGGCCGCGGCTGCGGATTGAGATAAAATCAACGGGTTCAAGGTTCAGTGCCGTGGCAGCTATCGCATGGCCTGATTCATGAACAGCGGTGCGCCAGAGCTGATAGTCCGAGATCATTTGTCCGCCAAACAATGCATCATCAAGATCGCCAATAGTCAGTTCCCGTTGTTCGCGCCGCGCTTTGCGCCTTGAGCTACGAACAGCTGCCTCAACATCAGCGCCGGTAAAGCCGTTCAGACTTTCAGCAATAGTCATCGGATCAAATCCCGGCAAATCTTGCCTAAGGTGGAACCTGAAGATTTTGGCCAAGTCTGCTGTCGAGGGATACGGAATATGAATGATCTTTTCCAAGCGTCCTGATCGCACAAGTGCCGGGTCAAGACGGCTGGCATCATTGCAAGCCCCGATAACGATCACGCCTTCACGCGAAAGCGATCCATCCAATTGTTCGAGCACGGCATTGATCAAGCTAACCCACCACGCCCTTGAGCGTTCATCCAAGCGTTCACGGTCCGGAATGGAGTCAATCTCATCAATCAGCATAATGCAGGGCGCAAGCTTGGTGGCCGCTTGGAAGTGCTCAACCATGGTTTTGACAACGTCACCGTGGCTGTCACCTCTTTTGCTCTCCCATTTGATAAAACTGGACGCAATGAATGATATGCCTGCGGATTTTGCGAGCGACTTTGCAAAAATGGTTTTACCGACTCCGGGCGGGCCGACGAGAACCAGACCACGGTCAATCTCAGACCAGCCGATTTTCTCGTTGCGATAATCAGCAATATCTCTGGCCAGTTCTAAACCCCAAACGCCAGCCGGGCCATAACCGGCAAGGTCTTCAAGGCGGGGTATGGTTGGATTTTCAAGATCGGTCGGGCTAAACACGGGTACATTTAATTTATCAGCGGTCGATTGCGCTGAACTGCTGGCCGTCGATTTGCCGCTTTGGTTGTATGCACCGCTACTACCGCTGCCACTATTATTCCCCGCTTTTTCTTGGTTTGATTTGTCTTTGGAAGATGCTGACTGGCAACCTGTGCCTTCAGCGGCTTGTTCAGCTTCAATCCGGAGATTGGCATGAACTCCGAGCTTGCTTCTGATCCGCTCAACTGTGTCAGCAATGACAGCGCCGCGCTGGATCATTGCGCCAAGCGCAAAACTGCCTAATGCGGCGAGATCATATGGATGTGCGTTAAGTGGCATCGACACTTGAGCTGCCGTGGCCAGCGCCAGTCCCGCATTGGCATACGTCGCAATCACATCATCAACCACGGCGCTTGTCAGGGATGGCACATTTACGCGCGCAGAAAAAACGGCAGCAATGGGTTCCGGTATTGCGACATCCGCAGCCTTCACAACCAGAACCGGAACCGCAAAGTCAGCGGCGCGCAGCAAGCTGGCCCGAATGCAGGCGAGGAGTCCAAATGATCGACCATTATAATTGTCGACTTCTTCTGCGATTGCATGAATATAACAACGCGGTTTGACGCGTGCCTGAAGCAATTCATTAAGGCCAGTAACCGAAGCACTTGGCCCGTAAAGCAAGACCGGCAATACGCGCGCGACGGCTTTCACATCGATTCCAGCTGGAACTTCGAACACAACGCAAGGCGCTGAACCAAGCAGCTGTTTCAAGATTTCTGGCTGGGCTTCAAACGCCGCCAGCAGAACAGAAATAATCAAGGTTTGCTGTGGGTCTGTCAAAAGTGGTGGTAATTCAGCCGATGGCGGTAAGACCGGTTCGCTGTCTTCAACATGTTCATCGAGCAGACTAAGAATATCGAGATCATCAGTTTCTTCTGTTGCAAGAAGGACGCCATTGGCTTTTCGCTGGCCGTTTTCAGATACCAAATTGATGTGGGTTTCATGGGCAATGTCGGCTGCCAGGTTTTCACGCGCTTGTTTAAATGCAGCGAGGAGCGGTGTTACTTCAACCGCAATGTTTGCTGGATTGATCGGAGGTAGCAATCCTGTGGCACTGAGCCATAAATGCTGCAAATCGCGTGGCAGATTGGATTTCAGGTGCCGCGGATGAGTGGGTTCTAAAGTGTCGAAGGAATTCGGCGTCGTCACATCGTGAGATTGCAGGCCATAATTCTCATCTGCATGTCTATTAGCATTCCCATCTGAATATCTATCGGCGTCGACTTCAGCACGCAAGGGTTGCGCATTGGATGGTGTGGACTTAGCCGTACCGATCCGGTCGTCGACAACGGTACGGGCAAACTCGCCTTTGAACGACAGCTGTTCGGCACTGCTGGTATGATCAACATTCTTTTTCATGAACAAGCCTCCATTTTTGCAGTGATCAGCTGCTGGAGTTTATGAACAGTGGTGGCGGGTTGGTTTTGATACGGCTTCAAACAATCTCCTGTTTTGAGACCTGCCAAATACTCAATCATCAATCGCGCTGTCGCATCGACCTTGATAGCTGCAATCAGCAGTGCCGTTCCAGCGAGGTTCATGACCGGCGTGGCAACGAGCCCCTGCTTTACCAACCTAATTGCAACGGCAATTGCAGCAGGTACATCGCCAGCTTCAGCTGCGCGCCAGTTGAGATCGCCAATAATCTCAAAGCCGCGAATACAGCGTTTCAAACGTGGCACATCATGTGCTGATATCGATGCCAGCGGCTTAAACTTCCACCATTCCATAATTGGAATTGGCTGGATTGCATCAGGGCCGGCCAGCGCGACGTTTTGTTGGATGCCGTGGCGGCCAGTTGGATTTTCGCCAATTCGATGTTCGCCAATTTGACCTGCAAATGGCGCAATTATTTTCACACCCGTGCGACCGGCACCGTTTGCTTTACGATTTCCGCGTTCCGCATTGAAGGGCGCGGGGGTGACTGATTGCTGATTGAACATAAGGCAAAACCTTTCCTATCGCGCAGATGCCTGCGACGCTGGTGGTGTTCGGGTGAATTAAACTGGAGTGATTAGCTGCCGGATATTTGGCCTAAGCAAAAAGTCCGGTTGCTTATTCTAAATGGCAACAGCTCTGCTAATACCGGGCTACCGTTCTCGGTCTGCCGACCTTCTGGTGACTGACACTCGCTGGAGAAGACCCCAGCAATTTGGCGAGCGGCATGGCCGCCAGATCAAGCGCGCCAACGTACCTTGGGTCGATGATAAGCGTTGGCGCGGTGATCTTTGTTCGTTCACTATTGTCTGAACTCAAAAGCGATGCCGCGTTCAAATCTTCAACCAAATCATCAACCCCGTCCGCCTCGACTTCGCCATCAGCCTGATGGGCAGCTAAAATACCCGCCAGCAATTTCGGTAGAGCAGCACCGAGTTCGGTGTTCATAACACCGAGTGCTGCTTCAATTGTTGCGGTTATTGGCGCATCAAAGTGAACATCCAACTCATCACGTGTAACGCTGATTGAATCGTCAAAGCCGGACGATCCGTAAAAGTCGATTACCTTAAATCCGACCTGATCTATATGGTGCCCAAGTTGGCGAACAAAGCTTTCCAACTGAAGTGTGCAGCAGCGAAGATTGGTTTCTATCGGCCCACGTTTGCGCTGCTCGGTCATGCCATTGCCGCGCTTAAGCTCATAAATCATGGCCGTTTTCCGACGGTCATCAATAACCAGCAGATCAATGAACACACTCCGCTTTGCATCGCTATCAGCTTTGATCCGCACCGTCTTCAAAATGTCTGCGGGATTGGAAGCAACGATGTTCTCAGCAGCCTGCGTGACTGCCATCGCAACAGAGCGGTAAACCGTAAAACCATTGGCTTCCAGAGTTTCTGCAAGCGCCCGCTCAATCACATGGCCGGAGCGCTTCACAACCGAATTGATTACCGAAACAACGCGGGATAATTCCCGTCCCAGCAATGCATCCAGAGGAAACTCAGACGCCAGCGCGGATGCTACTGCATCGGCAGCGACGGCCCGCAAGGCTGGTGACAAAATGGAAATGGGTGAAACAGAACTTGAACCTGACATCATAAAACCTCATCACTGTGGATGGGGCCAATGTATACTAGCAATATGATTTCGAAAACCATTTGCTTGTGATATAGTTAACGAATGATGATTCTGACACCATCCCAATGCCGCGCTGCTCGCGCCTGGTTGAATATTTCGCAGGAGTATCTTGCTGAGGTATCTAAGGTGGCCAAAGTCACAATCGCGCTTTTTGAAATGGACACGCGCCTTCCACGTGACCGAACGCTCGAAGACATTCGTCGTACATTCGAAGAGTTAGGAATAGGGTTCACATTCGACGGCCTGCGTGCGTCAGGGATTACCGCATCCGAGGCGGCGCGGCCCGTGCAAAAGCTGCGGCGGAAGGCAGCGCAAACAATTGAAGAAGCCAATTGAAATTACACCGGTTGTTGCGCTGATTTAGTCGAAAACATTGGTGTCAATATGCGGTCTATAAATCCCTAGGCTGGAAATTTGGTGGCTTCAACGCTTGGTGAATTCAGCGATTTCGAGGCCCGTGTTAATGTCTGTAATTAGGGCCGGAAGCGGTCGGCCAAGTTTTAGGGATGGAAACCTCGAAAGCAGACACGATCCGCAGGTGGATTTTCGAAAGTTTTAGCTCATGATCGCAGCTTGCACACCCAATATGAGATCGGCTTCGCTATTACGGAATTTCGGAGAAACCGACGCATGTCCAATCAAACTGCCGCTGTTTGCTGATGTTGGCTTGATCAATGCCAAAGGAATGACCCGGCTTGATTGGTTCAAAAAGACACCTGTGATGATTGCGTAGCCTATGCTTCAACTGTGAATCTTGATGCATATGGCAGGCTTGCTGCTCCAACAGCTTTTGGTGATTGACCTATCTTGCCAACTAGAGCCTTTAACCCGCTTTCGTTTTTGGCGAGTTCGTCGCAGATGGCCTGACACAGTTCGCGTGGCGCGTATGAAGACAGCACCACAGTGCCAACTTCCACAAATTGCCGCGCGTCCCTGATTTTGCCGGCAATCGTCGCCACACAGTCTGCCTTCCATTTTTCCATGGCGGCAAGATATTGAGATGAACCTTCGGAAATCCGCCACAAGTCTTCGGAAGACGTGCCGTTTGAACCTAAGGCACGCTCAAAATGAAGCAGTCCAACATCATAGGTTGAACTGACGCCGCTCCGGTGGATCTGGTGGTTGAGAACGAGCCGCGAATGAACCATGGCACCAATATAAAAAAACAGGTAATTGTCGAGATCGCGGGCAACGCCAAACATGCTTTCGCCGTTGGCAGCGGCAGTCACATCGTTTTGCACAAAAACTTCAAGACCAAGGTCGTTTTCTGCGCGTAGCTTCAGTGAGGAAAGCTCCGCTGTGTCGTTAAAACCGTCAGGTAGCGCCAGTCCAATACCGGCGATCCGCCGGCGTTTTGTTTTGTTCATTTTCTGAAGCATGGCCGTTACTGTTTCGAACACAGCCGGATGAACGTGGTTTGTGCCGGGCAGGTCATGGCGGAGTGTTTCACTTTCGATGACGCCGCCGACAAAATCGATCAGAACAATATCTGTCGTGCGAAAGCCAATACTGATCCCGATTGAGTAAGCACCTTCGGGGTTCAAACCCATGGGGATGGTGGGCGGCCCCATCCTGCCGCGTTGGGCTTCGCCCGGTATAACAAGCCCTTCCTTTTCAAGTGAGCGCACGATGACCGAAATGGTCTGGGCTGACAGTCCTGTTTTGTCGCCAATTTCAAAGCGCGACGTGCTGCCATGTTGCAGCAACATCGAAAGCACGAGCCTTTCGTTGTAGCTGCGAACGCTGACTGCGTTTAATCCATAGGCGCGGTCAGCAATGCGAATGGGATTGGGCGGCGCAAAGCGCATATCAGGCATATTATTCCAGTCCTATCCGAGTAGGGGCAATCAGGTCAGTCATTTCTGCGCCCAACCTATGCCTGTGACTTCAGCAGCGAGCGCAAGCCCAAGCAACCTGTGCGCTTCTGCGCTTAAATGAAACCCGTCTGCCGGATCACAGGTGCAAACAGAGGCCGCATCAAAAAAATGAACCTCTTTGGAATCGGCTTGTATTTCAAATTCAAGGGCAAGCCTTCTTGAGGCTTCGGGTGCGCCTTCAAACACGCCCGACCATTCGTGTAGATCATCGAGCATGGGAGGTGGTGCCACGACTAAAATTTCGGGAACATGTCCGCCTGGCCCCGGTGACAACTCTTTAATGTCATAGATTAGGCAACCGATCCCCATCGCAACTTCCGGCGCTGTTTGGAAGAACCGGCGTTTTAGATCATTGGTGCCAAGCATTAGGATCACGAGATCAATAGGCGCGTGGCTTTGCAGGCAGGGCGTGAGGTACCGGCGACCGTTTTTGTGTTCGCCCTCAATGGGATCATCACGTACTGTTGTGCGCCCGCTCAGCCCCTCTTCAATGATGTGCCAGTCAGGCCCAAGTGCTTCCGCCATAACGCCCGGCCAGCGCTGCGATAGCACAAACCGGTCAAGCGGCCCCTTTCCAGGAACTTGGCCATGCGTATTTGAATCGCCGAAACACAAAACTGTTCTCATGTTGATCGCTCCCAAACATCTCAATCTCATACACACTAACCGGAACACAACTCAATCTGTAAGTTGCCGACATATTCATTCACTCTGAATAAGTGTTGACTTGGGTTCCTGCATCTGCTTTTTATTGAAGATGCAGAGGCCGCTGGAGGAAATGGCGCCATTTTGCATTTGGGGGGAATAAGTTCGCTTTGTAGCGTTGTTTATGCATGTGCGGCGGCGGTCTTGAGCATTTAATCCTCTCTAAAACACTGTGTCGCCTGCCCATTCAGGCGGCGAAAACTACGAAACCTGTGCCGCGCACGGGCTCACCATGGAGGAATATTATGCGATTTAAGAATCTGAGAGGCGCAGTGGCCGCCTTTGCCTTAACTGTGGCGTTTTCCGGAACAGCCATGTCTGAAGATGTCTTCCTCATGGATGGCGTCACGGCCAGCACCAAGGATACGACCGTAGTACCCGCAGGCAAATACAAGAAGGATGGCCCATGGGTCATTGGGATGAGCCATTTCGGTGTCAACGCGAACACCTGGACTGTTCAAGTTGCGCATGAAACTGAAGCTGCCGCAGCAAAAGACAAGCGCATCGAGAAACTTATCATCCTTGATGCTGCCTTTGATCAGGCAAAGCAGGTTGCTGATATTGAAGATTTGATCGCTCAAGGCGTCGATGCAATTATCGTGCAGCCGGTCACATCAACGTCAGCCAATGCCAGCATCGAAAAGGCTGTGGCTGCAGGCATTCCGGTTATCCTGCACACAGGCCGGATTGAATCTGACGCCTACACTACTGAAATCCAAGGCGGAGCTGAGCATTTTGGCAAGGTTATGGGTGATTGGCTTGTCGGGAAAGTAGGAAATGAAGGTAAAATTTGGGTCTTACGCGGCTTGGCAGGTCATCCCGAAGATATCAACCGCTATAATGGTCTTTTGGAATCCCTGAAAGGAACCAATGTTAAGATCGTTGCAGAGCAACCCGGATCTTGGCAGTACGACACTGGGAAAAAAGTCTGCGAGACACTTTATCTGTCCGACCCGAAAGTCGATGGCATATGGTCTTCAGGTGCCGACATGACCCGCGCATGCGTCGATGTGTTCAAGCAGTTTGGCGCGGCGGTTCCACCAATCTCTGGCGAAGGCAATAATGGATTTTTCGGGCAATGGGTTGCAGAGGGCTATGAGTCTGTTTCTGCGGAATATAGCCCGTCGCAGGGGGCCGCCGGAGTTCGTGCAGCCGTTGCTCTGCTCGAAGGCAAGGAACTGTCTAAACACTATGATTACAACCCTGCAGGCTGGGACAAAGACAAAGCCGCTAAATACTACCGCGATGATTTGTCAGCCAACGTATGGTGGCCGAGCGAGCTGCCGGAAGAAAAGCTGAAAGAATTGTACAGCAAATAAAATTGACCGGTATGGGGCGGCGCTTGTCGCCCCGTATTGTTTTGGGGAGGAATGGGGAATGATTGATGCAGACAACGCTTACCTGATTGAGATGGTATCAATCTCGAAGGCATTTGGGCCTAACCGGGTGTTAAGGGACGTCTCTTTTCGTCTTCGTCCGGGCTCTGTGCATGCCCTGATGGGCGAAAATGGCGCGGGCAAATCAACCCTCATGAAAATCCTCGCTGGCGTTCATAGCAGCGATGACGGTCACATCTTGAAGAATGGTGAACCTTTGTACTTGCCCTCACCGCGTGAGGCGCTGTCGGCAGGAATTTCGACTGTCTTTCAGGAGTTATCGCTTCTGCCGAACCTGACAATCGCAGAAAATATGTTTCTTGGCCGTGAGGCCACTACTCCTACTGGTCGTCTTGATCGTAACAAAATGCGGGAAGAAGCAGCCGAGGCGCTGGCTGAATTAGAATTGAAGCTCGATCCCAATCAGCTTGTTTCCACGCTGACAATCGCCGAACGCCAATTTGTCGAGATTGCACATGGTATAAAGGCAGAGGCCCGTGTGCTCATTTTGGACGAGCCCACCGCTGCTCTAAATGCTGCCGACGTTGAGGTGTTAAACCGCAGCATCAGGCGGTTGCGCGCTGAGGGAAAAGCCATCGTCTATATCTCGCATCGGATGGACGAGATTTTTAATATTTGTGATGAAGTGACTGTCTTAAAGGACGGCCAACATGTCGCCACCACACCGGTCAAGGAAGTAACCCCGCATGGCCTGATTGCGATGATGGTCGGTCGCGAGCTTTCCGAATTGTTCCCGGCACGGGCTGTGACCCATGGCGAACCCGTTTTGGAACTGACCGATTTTCGCGCAGGCCTTAAGGCACGGCCCTTCGATCTAAATTTGCACAAAGGAGAAATCCTTGGCTTGGCTGGATTAGAAGGTCAGGGACAGCAGCGGATTATGCGGTCGCTGATTGGCCGCTTTCCACTCGCGAGCGGGACATTTCGCCTGCATGGACAGCAGCTAAGTTTTCCCCGCGCTGTAAACGGCATTCGCGCAATGGCACAGCTTGGGCTAGCCTTCGTCCCCGAAGACCGTAAAGAAGAAGGCTTGATGCTAGGCCTGTCAGTTGCTGCTAATCTGGTCATTGGTTTGCATGCTGAGAAGCCAGCCTTTGCTAGGGCCAAGGGTCTTGGCGCTGTTGTGCAGCGAATGATGAATTCATTGCATATCAAGGCCGCGAGCCCAAGCATATCTGTCGGGTCATTGTCAGGCGGCAACCAGCAAAAAGTGCTTTTGGGCCGCTACCTGGCGCGCAACGTCAAGATACTGGTGATTGAAGAGCCGACCCGGGGTGTCGACATCGGGGCCAAGTCAGAAATCTACGGACTGTTGCGTGACTTTGCCAATGCGGGCGGTGCTGTTCTTGTAACCTCACGCGAAACCGTTGAGCTGATCGGGCTTTGTGACCGATTGGCGGTTGTGCACAATAATACGGTGGTGACGGAAATGTCCGCGGCCGATGCAACCGAACACAGCATTCTTGCTGCTGCACTTGCAACAAACGGGATAGAGTCATGATCGCGTGGCTTCGATCCGGCTTTTCGTCACGGCGCAGCAGGCACGGCCTTTGGGCGGTACCGCTGGTAATTGTATTGGTTTTAGTGGTCGTTTTGACCTTTGGAACCGACCAGTTTGCCTCTCGTGAGAACCTTTTCAATCTCGTGGCGAAAGCCATGCCGCTTTTAATTGCAGCCATCGGCCAACTGTTTGTCGTGCTTGTCGGCGGACTTGATCTTTCGGTTGGATCGGTAATCAGCTTTTCAACGGCGGTCCTCTCTTTAGATGGACCGGTGATCCTGCTCCTTCCGGCAGTCTTTGTACTGGCGGTTGCAGTTGGGCTGATCAACGGGCTGGTCATTACCCGCCTTAATGTCCACCCGATCATCGCCACGCTGGCGATGCAATATATCCTATTGGGGATCACCCGGATCTTGCGACCAGTGTCGGGCGGCGAGGTTCCCGCCATCGTCATCAACGCTGTCCAAGGCAATTTTTTAGGAGTGCCTTTGCCGTTATTTTGGGGGCTGTTCGCGGTCGGTCTGGCGGCTAAAATTCTTTATGGCAGCCGCTACGGTTTGCATCTTTTCGCAATCGGCGGCGGGGTCGCAGCTGGGATGGAGGACGCTGCCCGCAATTATGGCATTCGCGTCGAGCGGAACATCGTTCTGGCTTATGTTGCATGCTCGCTATTTGCGGCACTTGCGGGAGTTTTCCTTGCGGGGCGTATCGTGTCGGGTGACCCGAACGTTGGGCTTTTGTTCGAACTTGATGCAATCACAGCCGTGGCTATCGGCGGCACACAGCTTTCAGGCGGGGTTGGCAGTTTGCACGGCACTGTGCTGGGGGCCTTCATCTTGGTGCTTTTAGCCAACGGGATGAACCTGGCCAATGTATCTCCTTTTATTCAGACCGCGATTAAGGGCGGACTTCTGCTGGCCATCGTCGGGTTGCAATCCCGCAAAAAGATGGGGCTTTGATAATGGCAAATTTCCTGTCTCACCCTTTATTACGGCGGCTCGCTGCGGTTCCCCCCGCCTACTATGTCTTTGGCCTTTTGTTGCTGATCTTGTGGCTGGCACGTCCAAACATGCTTAACCCCAACGTGCTGGGCATCTTTATCCGGCAAGTCGTTCCCTTGGGCATTCTGGTTCTCGGTCAGCTTCTGGTGATGCGTGTAAAGTCCATTGATCTTTCTGGCGGCGGCATAATCCTGTTAATCAACTACCTTATCACTTCCCGCACTTTTCCAGAGGCATCCGGACAAGACTTCATCATGATGGCACTTGTCATCGGTGGCAGCGTCGGGTTGCTGAACGGCTATATGATTGCCAAGCGCCGCGTTTCGGCCGTGATCGTGACGCTTGCGATCAGCATTATTCTGGTCGGCTTTGTGCAATTTCTGTCCAGTGGCAAGCCGCCCGGTGATGTGCCGAAATATATGAATAACATCTTCAACATCAGCTTTGGCGCAATACCTCTACCGGTTCTGTTCTGGGTCGCCTGTGCCGGTCTCATGTGGGTGGTCATGCAGCAAAGTGTCTATGGTCGCTTCGTTGAAGCCGCAGGAGAAAACGCCGAAGCCGCCGCTTTTTCTGGAGTGCCGGTAGAACGCACTGTTCTGATGGCGCACGTGCTGGCCGGACTGATCGCGGCGGTGGCAGCAATAGTGCAGACTGGGTCCATTGCGGTGGGAAGCGTACGCGTTGGTCTCGACCTGCCGATCCTTGCTGTGGCAGCGACGATCCTTGGCGGAGTGGTCTTTGGGCGCGGCGAAGGCGGAGTTTGGGGACCGTTCTTCGGTGTGCTGTCTTTTGCCATGCTTTTTGTGGTGATGACCGTTTTTGGCATCGGCGACCCCGGAAAACTGATTGCCCAAGGCCTGATTATTCTGCTGGCTGCGATCCTTTACGGACGGCGCAGCGGCCGCATTTAACTGAACATCAAAGGGGAGAACGTCCAAATGTCCGACGTCAAATCAATAATGTGTTTCGGCGACAGCCTGACCTGGGGCTGGGTTCCAGTCAAAGAAGGCGCACCAACACACCGCTACCCTTTCCATCAGCGATGGACTGGCGTCATGGCCGGTGCGCTTGGCGCGGGTTATCATGTTATCGAAGAAGGTTTGAGTGCCCGCACAACCAGTCTTGATGATCCTAACGATCCGCGGCTCAATGGAAGCACCTATCTGCCGTCGGCGCTTGCCAGCCATTTGCCGCTCTATCTGGTTATCGTCATGCTCGGCACAAACGATACGAAATCGTACTTTAACCGGCCTACCTACCAGATTGCCAATGGTATGGCCAAACTTGTGGGTCAAATTGCCAGTTGCACAGGCGGCGTCGGAACGACCTATGCGGCGCCCAAAATACTGGTGGTGGCGCCGCCGCCGCTCGCAAAAATGCCACACCCATTTTTCGACGGCATGTTTGACGGTGGCCGTGAGAAAACGGCGGCTCTTGCTGAGCAGTACCGGGCAATGGCTGATTTTATGAAGGTCGAATTCTTCGATGCAGGTTCCGTAGTCGCCACCGATGGCTGTGATGGCATTCATTTTACAGTCGGGAACAATCTTGATCTTGGAAAAGCTCTTGCGGGCAAAGTGGCCCAGATTCTTGCAGCCTGAATATTTCTTGCTATTGCCTCCCAGATGGCAATGAAGTGATCCGGAGCGCAGCCGCGCTCCGGATCACGATATTGAACATTCCTTTGCTTTTAATTGTTTTGGCCATTTAGCCAGA
>JANOPZ010000024.1:0-10261 GCA_031422195.1 Limoniibacter sp.
GCCCGGGCTGTGCGATGCCCATATGCACGTTGAAAGCGGCATGGTGACAGTGACTGAATTTTGCCGCGCAGTGATTCCACATGGCACAACGTCGATGTTCATCGACCCGCATGAAATTGCCAACGTCTTGGGTCTGCCCGGCGTTAAGCTGATGCACGATGAAGCCATGGTCATGCCAACGAATGTTTACGTGCAGATGCCGTCCTGCGTGCCGTCTGCGCCCGGATTAGAAAATGCTGGCGCTGCCATTTTGGGCCCGGATGTTCAGGCTGCAATGGCTTGGCCCAACATTATCGGGCTGGGGGAAGTCATGAATTTTCCCGGCGTAGCCAACAATGATCCGCTCATGCGCGCAGTGATTGATGCAACAGTTAAAGCGGGCAAAACGGTTGGCGGCCATTACGCGTCGCCGGATTTAGGCCACGCATTTCACGGCTATGTCGCCGGGGGTCCGGAAGATGACCATGAAGGAACGCGGGCCGAAGACGCAATTGCCCGCGTGCGCCAAGGTATGAAGGCGATGCTGCGTTTGGGTTCAGCTTGGTATGATGTTGCGACACAAATCAAAGCTGTAACCGAGCAAGGGCTTGACCCGCGCAACTTTATTTTATGCACTGATGATTGCCATTCCGGCACCTTGGTCAATGACGGGCATATGGACAGGGTTGTGCGCCATGCCATTGCGCAAGGGCTAAAACCCGTCACCGCCCTTCAAATGGCCACGCTCAATACTGCGCAGCATTTCAAGCTGGAGCGAGAATTGGGCTCGATCACGCCCGGGAGGCGCGCGGATATTTTGTTGGTTTCTGACCTGGTGAATTTAACGATAGATGTGGTTTACGCACGCGGCGTGAAACTGGCTGAAAACGGCAAAATGGTTTTTGATTTGCCAAGCTACGATTACCCGGCCAGCGCAAAAAACACTGTGAAACTCGGTAAAATTCTAAAAGCCGAAGACTTTGACATTGCTGCGCCGGAAGGCGCAAATTCTGTGACAGCCCGGGTTATTGGCGTGGTCGAAAACCAAGCGCCGACCAAAGCGCTTATTAAAACCATTCCGGTAGATAGCGGGTTGGTAATAGGCGATGCTGGCCAAGATGTTTGCCAGATTTCGCTGGTGGAACGCCACCGCGGAACAGGCGGCGTCGTCAATGCGCTCGTTTCGGGATTTGGCTACAACAAGCCATGCGCACTTGCCTCAACGGTGGCTCATGACAGCCACCACATCATCGTTATTGGCACCAGCAAAACCGATATGGCTTTGGCGGCAAATCGTCTGGTTGAAATTGGCGGCGGCGTTTGCCTGTTTTCCAATGGCAAAGAGTTGGCAATGGTAGAGATGCCGATCGCCGGCCTAATGAGTGATGAGCGCTCCGATATCGTTGCAGCAAAAGCAGATAAATTGGTTGCTGCGATGAAGTCCTGTGGCTGCACCTTAAACAACGCCTATATGCAGCATTCGCTTCTAGCGTTGGTGGTTATACCAGAATTGCGCATTTCTGACGTCGGGCTCATTGATGTTCGAACTTTTGAAAAAGTTGATTTGTTTGTGTAACGCGGCAACATGAGTGGCATGACACAATCGATAGATTCTCAACTTGAAGTTGAACTTTCTGCAGCTATGGCCGCAATGCGCGGGCTGTTTAAGCCAACGCCGCTCCATAAAAACGAGTATTTGTCACACCTTTATGGTGCTGAGATTTGGCTGAAGCGTGAAGATATTTCGCCGGTTCGTTCTTATAAAATTCGCGGCGCAATCAATTTTTTCCGTGCGTACTTGGCCAAAGGCGGCAAGGCAGAACGATTTGTATGTGCGTCTGCCGGAAATCATGCGCAAGGTTTTGCATTTGTATGCCGCGCAGAAAAAAAATACGGCACAATATTTATGCCGGTCACAACACCTCAGCAAAAAATCGACAAGACCAAAACATTCGGCGGCAAATATGTTTCGATTGTTTTGAAGGGCGATATTTTTGACGAGTGTTACAGTGCGGCAATTGAGTTTGCCGCAAGTCAAAACGCGGTAATGGTGCCGCCGTTCAATCATGTCGATGTGGTAAATGGACAAGCCACGGTTGGGTTGGAAATACTCAAGCAGTTTGATGGCCTGCCAGATTTGATTATTATGCCGGTCGGCGGTGGCGGCCTATCGGCGGGGGTAATAACGGCTTTTCAATTGCGCGGCGTAAACCCGTCGCTGCATTTGGTGGAACCCGTTGGAGCGCCGAGCTTGCATGCGGCGTTAGAGGCCGGAACGCCTGTTCGGGTCAAAAAAATCGACAATTTTGTTGATGGTGCCGCCGTTGCTGAAATGGGCGCAGTGCCATTTGCTGTGATTAAAGTCTATCAGCCAAAGACGATGGCGCTCATCCCGGAAAACCGGCTTTGCGGCACTATCCTGAAAATTCTGAATATTGAAGGCATTGTGCTTGAGCCGGCAGGGGCACTATCGATTGATGCGTTGAAAGATTTCACGCCGGAGTTTCTAAAAGGCAAGCGTATCATTTGCATCGTTACTGGCGGCAATTTTGATTTTGAAAGGCTGCCGGATGTTAAAGAACGTGCGATGCGGTTTGAAGGTTTGAAGAAATATTTCATCATTCGCTTTCCACAACGCCCGGGTGCACTGCGCGATTTTCTAGAAATGCTGGGGCCGGATGATGATATTGCCCGCTTTGAATATTTGAAGAAATCAGCGCGAAACTTCGGCTCGGTTTTGATCGGCATTGAAACAAAAGACGCCACAAATTTTAATGCGCTTTTTGAAAAATTTGAAAGCCATGGCATTCAATATGATGACATCACCGAAAACGAGACCTTAGCCAACTTAATTATATGAGCCTGCAGGCTTTGTGATCAACAGGAATATTGAATTGAGCGGCATTGTTGCCCTAACCATCGCCTACGTCCTTTCGCAATTTTACCGCACTTTTCTGGCTGTTCTAACGCCTGTGCTTACCGCAGAACTTGGCATGACAAAAGCTGATTTTGCCTTGGCTTCTGGGCTGTGGTTTTTTGCGTTTGCAGCCATGCAATTCATTATCGGCGTTGGGCTAGACCGCATCGGCCCGAGGCGGACCGTATTTTGGATCATCGCGCCGTTTGGCACAATTGGCGGCCTGCTGTTTGCAAATGCCCAATCGCCTGCAATGATTATTACCGGTATGGCGCTAATCGGTATTGGCATGTCGCCGATTTTAATGGCAGCCGTATTTTTATTTGCAAGAAACTACGAGCCCGCACGTTTCACCAGCCTGACATCTATTTTCATCGGTATTGGCGTTGGTGGCGCAGTGCTTGGTGCTTCGCCGTTGGCATGGGCTGCAGGCGCTTTTGGTTGGCGCGCCGTCATGGCAGCACTTGCGTTTTTGACATTTATTGTTTCAATTTGGTTATATTCAACCGTAAAAGACCCGCCGATTGAATCCCAAGCAACCAGCGGCTTCGGTGGGTATCTAGACTTGTTCAAACTAAAATCTCTTTGGCCGCTCATGCCAATTGTGTTTTTTTCATATGCGGTGATGATTGGAATACGCGGGCTATGGGCGGGGCCATATCTGGGTGCAATGCAAAGCGCAGATGCACAACTCATTGGCAACGTTACACTTGCCATGTCGCTTGCCATGGTTTTAGCGACGCTCTCCATTGGCAAACTCACGACCTTTTTCAAATCGGAAAAGCGTGTTGCTTTGACCTTAAACAGTCTGGTTGTTTTAGCCTGCGCTATGTTGGCACTAAATCCCGGAATGGCCCTTTGGCAAGCCACGCTATGTTTGGTTTGTATCGCGTTGTTCGGGTCTGGCTTTGTAGCGCAAGCCGCGCATGGGCGAAGGTTCTACCCCACACATCTTGTCGGGCGTGGTGTAACCTTGCTGAATGCCATTTCAATCGGCGGGGCAGGGCTGTTGCAATTTGGCACCGGCGCTTTGGTGACTGCGACCGCAAACCCGGGCGCGCCGGGGTTGCAATGGAGTTGGCTATTTGGCTTTTATGCATTTGGCTTAGGGTTGGCCTGCCTCATTTACTTTTTCAGCAAAGAAGCAGTGCCAATTAAAAATTAGAGCGTTTTTGCCCACGCAATAATCGCTTCAGCTAAGGGCAGTGTGGTTGATGGTGACAGAGCGTCGCCAGCAATCACATGGCTGTAAGGATCGTCGGTTTTTTCGACAGCGAGTATTTGTTTTGGCCCGCCCCAGCGCTCTCCAATGGCTTCCACCAATTCCGGTTTGATCACTTTGTCAGTTTTTGAATAGATAAAGAACGCAGGCGTTTTGATCTGTTCTACCGGTTCATTCACTGCAAGGGCGGTAAGGCCAGCCATCGGAATAACGGCGTCGGTTGGGTAGGTGGGTGTCCACAAGGTGCCGTGCAGTTCGTTTTCAGGCTTAAAGCTGCGTTCTTTGCCAACGATTAAATTTGCGAGCTGCTTGCCGAACGGCCCTGTGAGCAATTCAGAGCCTGCGGCCTGAACGCCATAATTTGGCGATATGAATACGGCGCCCATAATGTTTTCAGACAAAGCCGGTTCTGTCAGCCCCCACGTCGTCAATCCGCCGCCCATTGATGTGCTGATGATTAAAACGCGGGTCCCAAGTGCTCTGCCAATCGCCACAGCTTCGGCATAATCATTGGCCCAATCATTAACGGTAGCTGTGGCCATCGCTGCGCCATCTTGCCCGTGGCCCGTCAGGCGCGTGTAATAAAGATTGGCTCCGAGGGCTTTGGCGACAACATCAGGCAATGGCCGCACTTCGCCTTTAGAAGCTGAAAAGCCATGCACATACACCACTGCAATTGGCGTTTTGGCCTTTGAAGCTGGGAAAGCCCAAATAATTTCACGGCCCAATCCGGCGCGCAAATTAGGGGTACTGGCTTCACGCTTTGCCAAATAGGCATCAAGGTCTGTGCCAAGGGATGTTGCGTCAAATGTAACGGTCGTATCAACCGGCACACGCGGCCCCGCAAAAAACGCCACACCGCCAGCAACAATCAACGTGATCAAAATATAAAGTATTTTGCGCCCCATAATAGCCTCCTAAAAATTTGTGTCTTGATAGTGCCGCAAATCGCTTCTGGCAATCTGCGACCTATAGGAGAATGGCTGGGCCTTTTTTCCCGCGCGACATTTCGCGCTTAGTGCCAAAGCCGGGGCTTTTGGTGACAATAAATCCAGCCGCTTCCAAATTGCGCCGCACCCAGCCGGCTGCGCTATAGGCGGCAAATGTGCCGCCGGTTTTGGTGGCATGTCCAACAGCCAGCATCAAATCAGCTGACCACATATCCGGATTTTTGGCAGGCGAATGGCCATCGAGAAACCAGCAATCGGCTTGGAGTTGATGAAGCGGAACGGCGGCTTCAGCAAGCCCAATCACCACTTCCAGCGTGACATCACCAAGCGCAATCATGACAGAACCAGATGGCGGCCAGCTTTCCGGCAATGCAGCCACCAATTCAGCGACATAGTCTGCGCGGTCGGGCCAAGATGTGAGGCATTCAGCAATGGCATCGGGCGCCAGCGGATACGCCTCAAATGTCACATAATGAAGATGCGCATCGGCTTTGGCAGTGGCGCGCCATAATGCTAAAGTTTCAATGAAAATCAGCGCTGTGCCAAAACCGGTTTCGCCGATTGTAAAATTATCGGAAGTTGCCCAAGCTTGGGGCAAATTATTTCCATCAAGATAAACGTGTTTCTTTTCGGCTGCGCCATTTCTGCGTGAAAAGAACGGATCATCAAATATTTCGGATATTGGCCCGCCATGTTTATCAAAGTGTATTGGGTGGGTTAAATGGGACAATTGGCAGGCCTTCACTTCCAAGTTTTTGGCTTTCAGGTTAAGGCGTTTTAATGCCTGCAAACCCGTCAATCATCAAGAACGCAAATCCGGATATCGCAATTATCGGCGCAGGTATTGTTGGCCTTTGGTGTGCCGTTCAAGCGGTGCGAGCCGGGCTGCGCCCATTGATCATTGATAGTGTCGGCATCGCAGCTGGCGCTTCAGGCGGAATTGTTGGCGCTTTAATGCCTCACCAGCCATCAGTATGGTCGCACAAAAAAGCGCTGCAACTCGAAGGCTTGCTGACGCTGTCTAACGAGATAGCATCGCTCGAGTCCCAGACCGGTTTATCAGCGGGTTATGCGCGGGCAGGGCGCTTGATGCCTATCTGGACCGAGGCTGAAAGGGCAAAACATATGGCTTGGGAGGCGGGAGCAAATCTGCATTGGCCAGCCCCTTTTCAATGGATGGCGTCGCAAACAATTGAGAATCCTCACTGGCTGGCACCCGCAGCCGCACCCTTGGGATCAGCATTAGACACGCTGGCGGCGCGGCTAGACCCACGCGCAATGTGCGCACTTTTGGCCAAAGCCATTGAAAAAACCGCAGATTTTCATCTTGGCGTTGGCGTTTCCGCTATTTTGGCTGATCGTTCAATTTTATTGAACGACGCAAATAGGATAACAGCAAAGAATATTCTAATTACGACAGGAATTAATTCCTTCAATTTGTTAGAACCCATCATCGGGCGTAAAACCGGCACCGGGGTTAAGGGTCAGGCCGCTTTGCTGCGACCTGCCAAGGCGATAAAACCTGCAGAATTGCCAGTGATCTACGCTGATGGATTATACGTGATTGCGCATGACAACGGCTTGATTGCGGTTGGCTCAACATCGGAAAATCAATGGCGGGACGCAACAACCACTGATGAGCAGCTGGACGCGCTGTTGCTCAAAGCCGGTGCGATTTGCCCGATGCTACACAATGCCAACGTGATTGAGCGTTGGGCAGGCCTCAGGCCAAAACACGAAAGCCGCGACCCGGTGGTTGCCGAACTTGCAGAAGCGCCCGGTATTATTGTTGCAACAGGTGGTTTCAAAATATCATTTGCTGTCGCGCATTTGATGGCGCGCGAGGCGGTGGGCTATATCACTGGCAATGCGGGCGGCTTCAAAGATATTTTAGCCGATGGTTGGTTTCGAAAACCGCGTTGAGTTTGGTGTTAAGCTCAATGCGTTCGGGCAGCCATCTTGAATTTTCTTCCACGACGTCACGTTCAAATCGCGAACACATTGTACCATTTGCATGCCTTGCGGCATTTTAAGGCAAACGGTTTGCCCATGATCAAACATTTTGTTTTGAGCTTTGCACTGACAACTGCCTGAGCCAATTGGCGGCCCGGAGTGCGCCGGTGACGACAACAATGTAATCACCGCAATGGCGAACAGCTGTTTCATGACTGCAGAATGACACAAAATTTCAGTTTGTCACGCTTGCGTTTTAAGCCAGTGTGATGAGCACTGGTACATGATCTGATGGTTTTTCCCAATCGCGCACATGCCTGTCAATCCGGACGGACTGAAGCTGTTTTGTAGCTTCAGCAGAAAGCAAATGATGGTCAATCCGGATGCCATTGTTGCGCTGCCAAGCACCGGCCTGATAATCCCAAAACGTATAAACTCCGGCTTCATTCGTGGTTGCCCGCAATGCATCGGTCAGGCCAAGATTTTGCAACCGCTGAAATGCGGCTCTGCTTTCCGGCTGGTACAAAGCATCTTCGGCCCAATTTGCCGGGTTAACACAGTCTTTAGCCTGCGGAATCACATTGTAATCACCCATCAAAATGAGCGGCTCCTCAAGCAAGAGCAGGTTTGCAGCGTGGCGCTCAAGCCTTGCCATCCACTTCAGTTTATACGGGAACTTTTCTGTATTTATTGGATTTCCATTCGGCAAATAAAGGCAACCAACGCGCACAACGCCGTTACCTTGGCTGTAAACACCTTCAATATATCGCGATTGTTCGTCGGTGATATCGCCATCATTCAGGTGCGGCAGGCCACGCATAATCTCAAGCGGTGATTGTTTTGACAACAAGGCAACGCCGTTGAACCCTTTTTGGCCATGGGTTTCAACATGATATCCCAACGCCTCTATTTCAGATCGCGGGAAGCCTTCATCAACTGATTTTATTTCCTGGAGGCCAACGATATCTGGCGAGGCTTCTTTTAGCCAGGCAAGCAAAACGTCAATACGTGCCTTAATGCCATTAATATTCCATGTTGCAATGAGCACCGCTTAAACCGAAAAACTGGTGCCGCAGCCGCATGAAGCAACCGCGTTTGGGTTGGTGATTTTGAACGACTGACCCATGAGATCATCAACAAAATCAATGACAGAGCCTTTCATATAGACCACGGAAAGCGTATCTATTAAAACCGTTGCACCCTCTTGGCTAATTATGATGTCATCATCATTGGCAAGGTTAGGCACAACATCAAATTTGTATGAAAAGCCCGAGCAGCCACCGCCTTCAACCGATACGCGCAAAGCACTTGGTTCAGCTTCGGCGCTGACAATCTTTGCAACACGGCGCATTGCAGCCTCTGAAACAACAACTGAGTCTAGTTTTTCGATGGTGATCGCGTTCATTCCCGATCCGTTCTGGTTTCGAGCCTTATCATCCAGAGGTAAGGTTCGTCGTGCCTCAAGTCAAGGAAACGGAAGAAAATCAGTGGCGACAGATCGTTTCGAAATTGGCTTTGGCCACCAACCGCGGGCGGGCTGGGCGTGCGATCCTGCTCAATCCCGGAGGAGATTGATTGATGAGCCAATGAGCCCAACGCGGACAGAATTCCAACGTGATCGTGACCGGATCGTGCATTCAACGGCGTTCAGGCGTCTAAAACATAAAACGCAAGTCTTCGTTGCCAATGAAGGCGATCATTACCGCACCCGCCTTACGCACACACTCGAAGTTGCCCAAATTGCGCGCGGGTTGGCTCGCGCATTTCGGTTGGATGAAGACCTCACCGAAGCCATTGCTTTGGCCCACGATTTTGGCCACACGCCGTTCGGCCACGCAGGTGAGCGTGCATTGGATATGGCCATGGCTGATTTCGGCGGATTTGATCACAACGCGCAATCGGTGCGAATTGTAACTGAACTGGAGCGGACTTATGCGCGGTTTAACGGGCTTAACCTGACATTTGAAACCTTGGAAGGGCTGGTCAAACACAATGGCCCGTTGACCGGTTTAGGGGATGCTAAAATCCCGTCGGACATTTTGAATTTGGATGCCAAAATGCCGCTAAGTTTTAATCAATGGCCGCCATTAGAGGCTCAATGTGCAGCAATTGCAGATGATATTGCTTATGATTCACATGATATTGATGATGGTTTAAGATCAGGCCTGTTGACCTTGGATATGATTGCCAAAGCGCCATTGGTTGGTGATATCCTCGCAGACGTGCGTGCGCAATATTCGCAGCTCGAAGAGAGCCGGATCATTCATGAAGTCACGCGCCGTCAAATCACAATGATGGTGGAAGACGCCATTCAAACCGGGTCTCGCAATTTAATGGAACTTGGCATTAAAACCGCAAATGATGTGCGCAATGCTGGGCAAAAAATCATTGGGTTTTCAAGTTCTGTCGTCGAACGCGAGGGTGGGTTGAAAACGTTTATGTTCCAAAATCTTTACTGGCATCAGGCTGTATTGGACAAAATGAAAGCGGGGCAGGCCGTAATCACCGATTTGTTTGCTGCATATCAAAGCCAGCCAGATTTTGGTGTTTCGGAGAGAAAGTCCGATGAAAATACATCATTTGAGCGGCAAATCGCCGATTATATTGCCGGTATGACCGACCGGTTTGCCCTAAAAGAGCATCGCCGCCTGTTTGACCATACGCCGGATTTAGGCTAACCGCCGCTCGAACTTGCAAACGCAAATTTGGCAATCGCTAATCTGGCGAACAACGCCCGCAAACACTATTTGGTTATCATGGATATTTTTCAACTTTTCCGTTCGCGGATCGAAGCTGCAATTGCAGCGCTTAACATTATTCCCGAAGGCGTAGAATCAGGCTTATCGCGGCTAACAGTGGAGGCTCCGCGCGAATCAACTCATGGCGATATTTCCACCAATGCAGCACTTTTATTGGCAAAGCCGGCTGGCCTTCCACCGCGCGCGATAGCTGATCAATTGGCTGTTGTACTGGCCAAAGACCCGGATGTTGAACGTGTAGAAGTTGCAGGGCCGGGCTTTGTCAACTTGGGTTTGTCAAAGGTTTTTTGGCAACATCAATTGGAAGAAATTATTGCTGAAGGCATAAACTACGGCCGCAATTCAGTTGCTCATCCTCGCGCCATCAATGTCGAGTATGTTTCTGCCAACCCGACAGGGCCGATGCATGTAGGCCATTGCCGTGGCGCGGTAGTGGGTGATGCACTGGCAAATTTGCTTGGTTTTGCCGGCCATAAAGTCA
>JANOPZ010000025.1:0-7705 GCA_031422195.1 Limoniibacter sp.
AGCGGCTCATGCCGTCGGTGATTGCTTGTGGCGAAGCGGAAATTACAGGCATTCTCACTGCGCTCAATGGCGAGTTTGTGCAGCCAGGCCCATCTGGAGCGCCAACACGCGGGCGGCCAGATGTGCTGCCGACAGGGCGCAATTTTTATTCGGTTGATACCCGTGCCATTCCCACTGAAACTGCGTGGGAATTAGGCCGCAAAAGCGCCGAAGCTTTGATTGCCCGCCACGCTCAGGAGCACGGCGACTGGCCAAAATCGATTGGCCTGACCGCTTGGGGCACAGCGAACATGCGCACCGGCGGCGATGATATTGCGCAAGCTTTGGCGCTCATCGGTGTAAAGCCCGTATGGGACGGCGCGTCGCGGCGGGTGACGGGTTTTGAAGTGATTTCCAATGCTAAGTTAGGTCGCCCGCGCGTTGATGTTACCCTGCGCATTTCTGGATTTTTCCGCGATGCGTTTCCTGACCAGATTGCTTTATTTGACCAAGCGGTGCGGTCTGTTGGCGGGTTGGATGAACCCGAACATGACAATCCGATTGCAGCCCGGATGCAGGCCGAGCAAGAGAAGTTACGCCTGAATGGTGCCAGCGAAATTGAGGCTAAAGCCCGTTCGGGTTATCGCGTGTTCGGGTCAAAGCCCGGGGCATACGGCGCAGGTTTGCAAGCCTTGATTGATGAGGGTGGATGGGGCAGCCGCGCGGATTTGGGCGAAGCCTATTTGGTGTGGGGTTGTTATGCTTATGGCGCAAACTCAGACGGTAAATTAGCACGTGCAGACTTTGAAACGCGGCTTTCCGGCATTGAGGCAATTGTTCAAAATCAAGATAATCGCGAACATGACTTGCTGGATTCAGATGATTATTATCAGTTTGAAGGCGGCATGGCGGCAGCGGCTGAAAAGCTTACGGGCATGCGGCCAAAACTCTATCATAATGATCATTCGCGGCCGGAGCGGCCCGTCATTCGCACGCTTGAAGAGGAAATTGCGCGCGTGGTGCGCGGTCGCTGCGCTAACCCGAAATGGATTGCCGGTGTCATGCGCCATGGTTACAAAGGCGCATTTGAGATGGCAGCAACTGTTGATTACCTTTTTGCTTTTTCAGCAACAACAGGCGCAGTGCGCGACCATCATTTTCAGCAAGTCTTTGATGCTTATCTTTCAGATGAAACCGTGTCGCAGTTTATTGCCGCTAAAAACCCGGATGCTTTGCGTGAAATGGCGCACCGGTTTGCCGACGCCATTAAGCGCGGGCTTTGGTCACCGAAAAGTAATTCTGCGCAATATCTTATTGGTTCAATTCTCGGTATTGAACACACTCATTTGGAATAACCAGGGCCGCTTTTTATGGAACATGTTACGCCTGAACATCACACGGCCACCCGGACCGGTTGGCTTCGTGCGGCTGTGCTTGGTGCCAATGATGGCCTTATTTCGACAGCGAGTTTGATTGTTGGTGTGGCTGCTGCTGCCTCTGATGCTCACTCAATTATTGTTGCTGGAACGGCTGGATTGGTTGCGGGCGCGATGTCGATGGCAGCGGGTGAATATGTCTCTGTCAGTTCCCAATCTGATTCTGAAAATGCTGACTTGGCACGTGAGCGCCGCGAAATTGAACTGCATCCAGACTATGAAATTGAAGAACTAGCGCAAACATATGTCTCTCGTGGCGCAGAACTGGAAACCGCCCGCGCGATGGCCAGACAGTTATCAGCAAAAGATGCACTTGGTGCCCATGCCCGCGAAGAATTGGGCATTTCCGATCTAACATCTGCCCAACCTTTACAAGCTGCAATAACGTCTGCGATCACCTTTGCAATTGGTGCAGCGGCACCGCTGCTTGTTGCAGTGTTTTGGCCGCGCGAAACGCTGATTTATGCAGTTGGCGTGGCGACTTTGATTTTTCTTTGCGTTTTAGGTGCAGTTGGTGCAAAAATCGGTGGTGCTCCGCTGATGAAGGCAGCACTGCGCGTTATGTTTTGGGGGGCGGTTGCCATGGCTATAACGGCCGCGATCGGCGCTATTTTTGGGACTGTCATCGGGTAGATCGGAATTAAAATGGAAATTGAAACTGGAAGTACCGAAGCACTGACAGACGACCAACGCCATGCCCAAAAAATGGCCAAGAAAAAGGCTGCGCGTGATAAGATTATGGCCACCAAAACCGGTGAAAAGGGCCTGATTATTGTCCATACCGGGAAAGGCAAGGGCAAATCCACTGCTGCCTTTGGTATGATTTTTCGTCATATTGCCTATGGGATGCCATGCGCGGTGGTGCAGTTTATTAAGGGTGGCATGAGCACCGGCGAACGCGATTTGATCCTTGCTCGTTTCACGGATATTTGTGAATTTCATACCATGGGCGAAGGCTTTACCTGGGAAACGCAGGATAAAGCCCGCGACATCCAACATGCGCAAGCGGCTTGGGAAAAAGCCAAAGAAATGATCTTAAAACCTGGCATGTCGATGGTGCTACTCGACGAAATTAATATTGCGCTGCGCTATGATTATATCCCGCTGGCAGAAATTCTAGAGTTTTTGGCGGAACAAAAACCACATGACGTGCATGTGGTATTGACAGGCCGCAACGCAGCCGAGGGCTTGATTGAAATTGCTGACCTCGTGACCGAAATGGAACTGATCAAACATCCGTTTCGCGGTGGCGTGAAGGCGCAAAAAGGTGTTGAGTTTTAGGCTCTGCGCTTCCGCTGCGCCTTATAGTAAAACGTGTTGCCGCCCGCGACGTGCACATAACGCATGTTTTTATATGGGAATTTCATGCCGGCCACATGGAAGAACATCACGTTTTTACCAAGTTTAGCCTGACGTTTGCCTGCAATTATTTGATCAGCCAATGCCTGCAAGTCGGCCAGATTGCCTTGCATTCGGCGTGATAGCACACCGGGAGCAAATTGGCGCTTAGCGCCGACAACGCCGCAAATGGCATTGCCCCAGACACCGTGTTCGAGCCGGTTCATCACGACTGTGCCAACAGATAAAAGCCCGTCATGGCTGGAGCGGTGGGATTCGAAATACATTGCCCGCATGAGACAATCGCGTTCGGTGTTGGTGGCGACAACAGGCTGCGCCATGGTTGCGATTGGTGTTTGCACAGATTCTGGAAGTTTCAGCGGCTCAAGCATGGCCTGCATTTCAACAGGTAGCGGATCTTGATTGAGGCCAATAGCGTTGGGGCTAATGGATGCGCCGCTGTTCAAAGACAATATATCTGGCCTTGAGTATGGCACCGGGCCTTCCAAGGGAAGTTCTGCACTCTCATAAGACAGATCAGGTAAAGTGCTGTCAACCATGGCTGCAGAACTCAATGCAAGACTCGATTGCGGGGGCTCAATGGCAACACAACCCGACAGTAATACTGCTGCAAATATTGCAAGGCTATGACTGACCGATTTTTGCTTCATGCTTGCTTATAACCCTATAATATTGACTGGTGTTTCACCAGAGGAACAAGCTTGTCAACCCGCTAGGCGTCCGTGCAACCCAGCGGTGCACGAAGCGTGATGGGTTGTTACAATGCAAACTCATGTGTTGAAGTGGCAAGGACCCTTTCTTTAAGCCACAATTCATGCTTTGCGCTTTGGCAGTGGAGAAACTCCTATGAATCCTGCCGAAACCTTCAGTCATGCCGCCGAAGAAGATGTCCGAAATCGCGACATTCTTATCAATATCAATGGCGAGCTTATGCACCGAGATGATGCCAAAGTGTCTGTTTACGATGCTGGCTTCATGCTGGGTGATGGTATGTGGGAGGGAATGCGGCTGCGCAACGGACGTTGGGGCTTTCTTGAAAAGCATATGGACCGGTTGTTTGAAAGCTGCAAATCAGCTGGTATTGATATTGTGTGGAGCCGCGAAAGGCTGATTTCCGAACTTGACCGAACAGCTACTGCCAATGGGATGACCGATGGCGCCCATGTCCGCTTGATGGTGACGCGCGGCATTAAATCCAAGCCGTTTCAACACCCTAAACTAGCCAAAACCGGGCCAACAATCGTGATTTTGATTGAGCATTCAAAGCCAGTGAGTGTTTTGCAAAAGGCTGGATTAAAATTGGTAACGGTGCCTCAAGTCCGCGGCATGCCTATGGCGCAGGACCCGAAATATAACTCTCACTCCAAACTCAATTGCATTCTGGCTTGTTTGCATGCCGACCGTATGGGCGCAGATGAGGCTTTGATGCTTGACCCGCATGGCTTTGTAAACACCACAAACGCCTGTAATTTCTTCATTGTACGCAAAGGTGAGGTTTGGACTTCAACCGGTGATTATTGCATGAACGGTATTACACGCGGCAATGTGATTGATCTTTGTAAAGCCAATAGCATTCCGGTTTTCGAGCGTAATTTTTCGCTTTTTGATACCTATGGTTCAGACGAAGCATTTCTCACTGGCTCCTTCGGCAGCTTGACGCCGGTCGCTTCAATTGATGGCGTAAAGATTGGTGATAATTTGGGTTTGGGGCCTATAGGCTGCCGTTTGGCTGAGCTTTATTACGCGCTCGCCGAAGCGGACGGAAAAACAAATGCAGCTTAAAATCCGCCGCCCTGATGATTGGCATTTGCATTTGCGCGATGGCGCTATGCTGCGCGGTGTTCTTCCACATTCTGCTGATTTTGCCCGCGCGATTATCATGCCTAATTTGGTGCCGCCGGTGGTGACGGGTGCTGATGCGGAAGCCTATCGCGCGCGCATTTTAGATGCGCTGCCAACAGGGCAGAAATTCACACCGCTGATGACATTGTATCTGACCGAAGCGACCGACGCTGCGGATGTAGTGGCGGCCTATCGGGCTGGAATTATTCAGGCCGTGAAGCTTTATCCGGCCGGTGCGACAACCAATTCACAGTCCGGTGTCAAGGATTTCAGCAAGATTCAAGGCGTGCTGGATGCGATGGCTGAAGCAGGCGTGACGCTCTGTGTGCATGGTGAAGTTACCGATTCTGACATTGATATTTTTGACCGCGAGGCCGTTTTCATTGACCGTGTGCTTGATCCGCTGCGGCGTGGAACGCCCGGCCTTCGCATAGTGATGGAGCACGTCACCACCAAAGACGGTGTTGATTATGTGTTGGCCAATGAGGCCGATCTTGGCGCGACGATTACGACGCATCATCTGATCATCAACCGGAATGCGATTTTTGCCGGCGGCATACGCCCGCATTATTATTGCTTGCCAATTGCCAAACGCGAGCATCACCGCTTGGCTTTGCGTAAAGCTGCAACCTCGGGCGACGAGCGTTTTTTTCTTGGCACAGATTCAGCGCCGCATGATGATGCAGCTAAAGAGTGCGGCTGCGGCTGCGCAGGAATTTTTTCAGCGTCTGTCACAATGAGTTGCCTGGCGCATGTGTTTGAGCAGGATAATGCACTGATGAAGCTGGAGGCTTTTACGTCTTTGAACGGCGCTGCGTTTTACAAATTGCCGGTAAATCAGGAATCTATAGCGCTTGAAAAATGTGATGAACCCAGCCAATTGCCGGATAAAATATTGACTGGAGCAGGGCCTGTGACGGTGTTTGACCCCGGCTTTACTTTGCACTGGAAGGTGCTGCCAAACTGAATCTGATTGAAGGGCTAACACAATGTTTTCAAACAGCTTTCCAGAAAAAACGTTCATGGCAGCGCAAGTGGCGCGGATGCTGTTTGAAATAAAGGCAGTGCATTTTAATGCACGCGAACCTTATACATTTACCTCGGGCCTCAAAAGCCCGGTCTATATTGATTGCCGCAAACCCATTTCCTATCCGCGTATTCGTTCGGCGATGATGGATTTTGCCATATCGGTCATAGCGCGCGATGTCGGCTATGAACAGTTTGATTCCGTTGCAGGGGGTGAAACGGCCGGTATACCATTTGCCGCTTGGATCGCCGACCGTATGGCGCTGCCGATGCAATACATCCGAAAAAAACCCAAAGGTTTTGGCCGCAATGCGCAGATTGAGGGCGATTTGAAAGAAGGCTCGCGGGTGTTGTTTGTTGAAGATTTGACAACCGATGGCGGCTCGAAGTTTTTGTTTGCCAATGCCATTCGAAAAGCTGGCGGGCATTGCACCGACACGTTTTCAATTTTCTATTATGATATTTTCAAAGACACGCCGGCAAAATTGGCCGAGCAAGGTATGCGGTTGCATTACCTTTGCACCTGGCAAGATGTTTTGGCTGAAGCGCGCCGTGGCAGCCTGTTTGATCTTGAAACGCTGGCTCAAGTTCAAGCCTTTTTGGATTCGCCCTTGGCGTGGTCATCAGCACATGGCGGTATTGCTGAATTGCCGTCACGCAATGATGATTAATCACGTTTGAGTGCGTTAGAACGACGTTGCCAAAGTCCGGCAAGACTGATGCCGACAATCATTGCAGCAATGAACATCCAAACGCTCGGCTCACCAAGCAAGACTGCCGGGATAGAACCACCCGGACAAAAACCGGTGATGCCCCAACCAATGCCAAATAGAATTGCGCCCACGACCAAAGGCGCATCAATACTGCGGCTTGCAGGCAATTCGAATGCGCCGTTCAAAGCGGAGGTTGTCCGTGCTCCAAAAACGAGGCGGTAGCCGATGAATGTTGTGATCAATGCGCCGCCCATCACGAAAAGCAGGCTGGGGTCAAATGTGCCTGCGATATCAAAAAAATTCATGATTTTGGCCGGATTGCCCATGCCGCCGATAATTATGCCAAGGCCGAAAAGTGAGCCGATGAGAAAGGCTAAAATGAGTTTCATTGGCTCGCCTTCACAACACATGCCGGATGATAAAAACCGTGATTGCCGTTGCCACCATGAAAATGCCGGTAGCGGCAATTGAGCGGGGCGAAAGCTGCGCAATACCGCAAATGCCGTGGCCCGATGTGCAGCCAGACCCCATTTTGACACCGAAACCAACGATGATACCGCCTAGAATTAAAACTGGCAAAGCCGTTGGCGAGGCGAATGCAATTTCATAGTTGGCTGCAACCAAACCCAAAGGCGCAATAATGGCGCCAACCAAAAACGCGGCCCGCCATGGCCAATCATTGGCAAACGGAGGCAAAATACCGGATACAATACCCGTTAGCCCCATAATCCGGCCATGCGTGGCCATCAGCAGCGTTGCGGCCAACCCGATCATAATGCCACCGAGAAGTGACGCAAATGGTGTAAATTCTGTTTCCAATTGAGGCCCCTTTGATCAATAATCGTGCAATAACTGATTTGCCGCGGCAGTAAAGACAGCGCGGTGTTTGCAGGGAGCTTGTACATTGAAAACCAGACAGTTTTACATCGGCGGCAAATGGGTTGCGCCATCAAGCCAAAATACGATAGCGGTGATCAATCCGGCAAACGAAGATACCGTTGCAGAAATTGCAGCGGGCACAAAGGTTGATATTGACCGCGCTGTAGCCGCAGCTTTTGCGGCGTTTCCGTCCTATTCTCGCTCAAGTAAGTCTGAACGGGTTGAATTGCTGGAAGCTATTTTAGCGGCCTATTTGAAGCGCACTGAAGATTTGGCTGAAGCTATCACCAAAGAAATGGGTTCGCCGTTGGCCTTTTCGCGCTCAGCGCAGGTTTGGGCTGGCGAAGCACATTTGGAAGCGCATATTGCAGCACTCAAAGCGTTTGAATTTGAAAAGCCACTTGGCCGTACCAGCGTTGTTTATGAGCCCGTTGGTGTGTGCGGGCTGATTACACCGTGGAATTGGCCGAT
>JANOPZ010000026.1:0-43493 GCA_031422195.1 Limoniibacter sp.
CACCAAGGCTGAAACGCCATGTTCGATCATGGAGCCGACCACTTGGGCCTGCAAAACAGGGTCTTCATCGGTGTTGGCGATCACAGTGGCATAGCCACGTGCTGAAAACGCCATTTGTGCGGATGTGGCAAATTCGGTGAAGAACGGATTGCGCAAATCGTTGATCACAAGGCCGATCAAGCCGACATTAGACGAGCGCAAATTGGCCGCTGCACGGTTATAAACGTAACCGATGGCGGCCATCGCTTCACGCACGCTAACGCGTGTCTCCTCCTTCACCAGCGGGCTGTTTTGCAGCACCAAACTGACGGTGGATTTTGACACACCGGCTTTTTCAGCAACTTCGATAATGGTCGGGCGCTTTAACATACCAATGTCATGTCACATGCCGTGCATCGCCAATAGGGCGCGCATGCGGTTTTCCGCAAGTTCTGGCTTGGCAAGCAGCCGCGCTGCTGCTGCCAGCCGGTAGATTTCCGCATAATGCGTAATTTCGCGGCTGGATTGAAAACCGCCCGGCATGATGAAATGCTTTTGGGTGCCATTGAGCCAGCTTAGAAATGCAATACCGGCTTTGTAAAACCGTGTTGGCGCTTTGAAAATTTCACGGCTGAGTGGAACTGTGGGTTCAAACAAAGCATCATATGTGGCAAGATCACCTTTTGCCAAAGCCTCAAGGGCTTGAGAAGCAGCCGGCGCAATAGCCGCAAAAATTCCGAGAAGCGCATGGGAATAATGCATGCCGTTACCGGCAATCAAAGGCGCATAATTAAAATCATCACCCGTATAAAGCCGGACACCTTCTGGTAAACGTGCACGGAACGCTACTTCATGGGCTTCGTCGAGGAGTGAAATTTTAATGCCATCAACTTTGGATGGATTTTCTTGGATTAAACTCAATACAAAATCTGTGGCTTTGCCAACATCCTTGCTGCCCCAATAGCCGCCCAGCGCCGGGTCAAACATATCGCCCAGCCAATGCAAAATGACAGGCTCTTGCGCCCCGTCAATCAAACGGCGATAGACATGGCGATAGGTGGCTTCATCAGCATTGATTGCTGTAAACGACCGCGATGCCATTAAAATCAGCTGGCCGCCCGCTTTTTCAATGGCTTCAATTTGCAGCTCATATGCGGCAATTATTGCGTCCGCATCGCGCAAGTCGGCTAGAGCCACGTGGTCAGTCCCTGCACCGCAGGCCACCCGCGGCGCCATCGGGTGAGCTTTGGCGGCAACCATTGTGCGCTCAATCAGTTCTTTGGCTGTCAGCCAGTCAACACCCATGCCGCGCTGCGCAGTATCCATTGCTTCGGCAAGCCCCAACCCCTGATCCCAGAGTTGAACGCGGAAATTAAGCGTTGATTCCCAATCGACGGCAGGCCGCGTATCCCATGGCGCGCGTTCACGCAGCGGGTCTGATACGATATGGGCGGCAGCAAAGGCCGTGCGGGTCAGCGGCACAAGCGGCGCGCGGGCAACCAACGGTTCAGATGTAATGGTGAAACCCTCGAGGGTTCCGGCATAAGTTGGCAGTGTCAGCATATTCAAACGCCCCGGCTGGCCGGATTTTCATCAACCGGCAAATCAAAAACTAAAATTCCATCGATGCCACCGATTGCGCTGGCAACCAAAGCTGCGCCCACACGCTTATGATCAGGGTGGTCTTGATAGGCTTGAAGAGCTTCCCAAGAGGCAAAATCTGCAACAAAGCCATGTCTATAACCGCGTTCAATTTGCTCTGGGCTTTGGCTTTTGCCGGACGTGACAGCGAGCACGCCGGGTAAGATTTGTTGAATAGCGTGGAGATCAGCGAAGATGGCCTCAATAGCCGCTTCGCCGACTTCAGGCTTAAACTTGATCAGGACAATATGACGTATCATTGGCTTAAATCCCTTGATCGGCGCGGATCATATTAGCGGCTTTTTCGCCAATCATGATCGCTGCTGCATTGGTGTTGGAAGAAATTACCGTCGGCATGATCGAAGCATCTGCGACCCGCAAATTTTCAATGCCGTTGAATTTAAGTCTTGGGGTAACGACCGCAGACGGATCTGAACCCATGCGGCAAGTGCCTGCCGGATGATGATCGGTCTTGGAATGGGTGCAGGCATAGTTGAAATAATCTTCATCCGTTACAATTTTTGGCCCCGGCAAACGCTCGGCCAGCACAAACGGTTTCAGTGCATTTTGCGCCATGATTTCGCGCGCGATTTTAAGGCCTTTAATCGACATTTCCTTGTCATAAGGGTCTGCCCAGTAGTTTGGGTCTATCAAGGGCGCGGCATTCGGGTCCGCGTTTGCCAAGCGCACTGTGCCGCGTGAACGCGGGCGTAAATAAGCTGAATTCAACGTCACGCCGCCATTGGGCATTGCAGCAACGCCAGCTTCAATTCCTGAGCCTAACCCTAAGTGAAATTGGATGTCGGGCGAGCGGGCGTTTTCATCAGCATACCAAAAGCCGCCGGTTTCAAACAGGCTGGAGGCAACCGGACCTTTGCGCGTGAGAATATATTGTAATCCGGCAACAGCCGACCAAAGCGGCTTGGCATAGCGATCATAGGTGTGCGGGCCAGTACATTCGGCAATGACAAACAGGTCAAGATGGTCTTGCAGGTTTGAGCCAACGCCCGGCTGATCGAGCACCACATCTATCCCCATATCGCGCAAGTGGTCGGCAGGGCCAATGCCCGACAGCATCAACATACGCGGCGAGCCGATTGCGCCCGATGATAGGATCACTTCACGGGCGGCCTCAAACTTGGTGCCATCCAGCAATTCAACGCCCGTTGCACGGCCTTTGTCTATGACAATGCGCTTTACCTGCGCGCCGGTTTTAACCCTTAAATTTTTGCGGTTTCGTGCGGGCGCAAGATAGGCCATTGCGGCTGATGAGCGACGGGAATTTTTCTGCGTTAACTGATAATAGCCAACGCCATCCTGTTTTTCACCCGTCATATCCATATTGCGCGGAATGCCGATTTCAGCGGCGGCCTTGAAATAGGCCTCGCAAATGGGAAGTGGCGCGGAAGGTTGTGAAACGCCGAGCGGGCCACCTTTGCCGTGATATTTATTATCGTAAGTGTCGTTGTCTTCTGCCTTGCGAAAAAAAGGCAACACATCGTCATAGCCCCAGCCATCGCAACCCATTTGCCGCCATTCGTCGTAATCGGCTGCATTGCCGCGCGTGTAAATCTGCGCGTTAATGGACGAGCCGCCGCCAATGACTTTGGCCTGCGTATAGCGGATGACCATATGGTTCATGTGGCGTTGTGGCACTGTTTGCCAGCCCCACGAGCCAAGGCCCTTGGTCATTTTAGCAAAACCTGCCGGTAAATGGTAAAACGGGTGACGGTCACGCCCGCCCGCTTCCAGCAGCAACACAGTGATAGACGGGTTTTCAGACAGGCGCGCTGCAATCACGCTGCCCGCCGAACCACCGCCAATAATGATAAAATCATAAGTCATCGGCTCGCCTTAAAGTTTTGGAATATGAAGGCCGCCACCCGCATCAATTACGGTGCCGGTCGAAAACGGCAATGCGCCAGATGCCAGTGCCGAACAGACAGCTGCAATGTCTTCGGGCAGGCCCCAGCGCGCTTGCGGTACCAGACCTTTGGCAATCAAATCATCATATTTTGAAGTAACGCCAGCGGTCATATCGGTTTTGATAATGCCGGGGCGCACTTCAAACACATCAATGCCGTCCCCTGCCAGCCGTAAAGCGATGCCCTTTGCAAACATTGCGAGCCCTGCTTTTGACATGCAGTAATCAAGCCGTTCCGGTGATGCCAAATTTGCCGAAGCAGAGGTGATGAATTGTATTGAACGGCGTGTGTCGACAGTGGTTGCAAGCATTGCTCTGGCGACGGCTTGGGTGAAAAACACGGTGCCGCGCAAATTGACATTTATCACAGTGTCGAAGGTTTCAGACGCCAGTTCCATAAAATCACCGCGCTTGGGAGAGGCAATTCCGGCATTGTTAATGAGGCAATCAATGCGGCCGTGGCGGGCCATAATTGCGGCAACAACGGCGTCATGGGTTTGAATTGCGCCAAGCTCAAACCCAAATTCATCTGCTGACGGTGTACGGTTAAGGCGCGCAACGATAAAGCCATCGGCTTCCAGTTTGGCGGCAATGGCCGCGCCAATGCCGCGGGCCGTACCGGTGACAATTGCAACGCGTTTCATGGGGCAAACTCCAATGTTTTAATATGGTCGGCCACACGCAGCGCCTGAGCCGCCACGGTTAATGAAGGGTTGACAGCAGCAGAGGTCGGCAGGCAACCGGCGTCAACAACATAAAGGTTTTTATGATCCCAGGTTTGGCAATAAGGGTTCAGAACCGATGTCTTAGAATCAAGCCCTATCCGCACCGTTCCGCATTGGTGGGAGGGCAAACGCCCGTCAACCCGTGTGGAAAATGTCATCCAATAGCCAGCCTTCAACATGGCTTGCCGCGTGGCAACACACAGCTTTTCATGGGCCTGCAGGTTAGAAGGTTTCCAATCCAAAATAATCTGTTCGCCCTCAATGCGCACGCGGCTTTCTGGCCGCGGCAGGTCTTCTGAAACCAAATACCAATCCACCATTCTGCGGCTCAGCCATTTTAAGGCCCATTCCGGCATGAACCATAAAACGGTTTTGAGGATGGGTGCACTCACTTTGCCCAGCAATTGCACTTGTCCTAAAGGGCCGCTGTGCTCGGTGTTGCCAAAGTAAAAATCATTAAAATGGATGGTCTTTTGATAAACGGAATCGTTGAGACGAAATGGATTAAACGCCAACATGAACGTGGCATTATGGTTCATGAAATTGCGCCCGACCTGATCAGAGCTATTGGCCAAGCCGTTGGGGTTTTGGTGGCTGGCCGAGCGCAATAATAACACCGATGAGCGCACCGCACCTGCAGCCAGCACAACCCGTTGAGGCGATATTCGCTCATCAATGCCATTGCGGCGATAGATGATTGCACTGATGTTGTTATCGGCGTCGGTTTCAAGCCGCACCACATCGCAGTTGGTTTCAAGCGTGATGTTAGGGTCTTTCAATGCCGTGGCCAGTCCGCAGCTTTCCGCATCCATTTTGCCGGTTAATGTATCAGGGTAAGCGTCAAATGGCGTTGGCGCGCGTTTGAGCCAACGATCAATATCGACACCCAGCGGCAGGCTTGCAGGGTTTAGACCCGCGTTTGCAAGATAGGCTCTAACGCGTTCAATGGCAGGCTCATCCGGCACCGGGCCGTGCGGGTAGGGCTGTGAATGATGAGGTTCGGTCGCATCCTCGCCCGCAACGCCGCGCACCTGATAGAGCTGTTCGGCCCGCGAATAATACGGTTCTAATTCTTCATAAGAAAACGGCCAAGCCGGTGAAACGCCGCCTTCAGGAAAGGCGAGTTCCAAGAAATCTTCTTTGCGATAACGAAACAAAACCGCGCCATAAAACTTGGTGTTACCGCCGACGACATAATAATTGCCGGGGTTGAAGGCTTTTCCATCTTTATCCAGCCAATTTTCTTTGGGACGGAAAAACCCGCGTTGAAAAATCGCACGTGCATCGCGTGTTTCCGGCGTGTCTTTGAGATGGTCGCCTTTTTCTAAAATCAAGATACGAAGGCCCGAGCCTGCCAGCCCGGCTGCAAGCGTCGCGCCTCCCATGCCGGAGCCGATAATTACAATATCAGGGGTTTGGGCGGGCATCAAAGATTACAACCGGTTTTGTGTTTCAGGGTCGAACAGAACAGCCTTATCAAGATTAAATGCAAACGGCACGGTTTGACCGGGCCTCACAACAACATCGGCACGCATCCGTGACGTGACTTCTTTGCCCGCCAAATGTGTAATGACAAATGTATCGGAGCCAGCCGGTTCCACCAGTTCAACGCGGCCTTCAAGCAAGGCGACCGCATTGGAATTGCGGTCGGCCCCATCCTTGTCGGTGACAGCTTCAGGCCTGATACCGAGAATGACTTTTTGCCCTGCCATAAGCGTTGTGCTGACGATGCTTGATGGAATGGCCAGTCGCACGGGTTTACCGTCTTGCACCAATTCTAGCTCCATCCCGCCTTTGGCTTCAGCCACAGTTGCGGACAAAAGGTTCATAGAAGGTGAGCCCATGAAGTCGGCAACAAAAATGTTAGCCGGCTTGGTATAAATCTCATGCGGTGTCCCGAATTGCTGCAATTCTCCGTCTTTGAGCACAGCAATTTTTGTGGCGAGCGTCATCGCCTCGATCTGGTCGTGGGTTACATAAATAATTGTTTTGCCGGTGGCCGCATGAAGCCGTTTGATTTCAAGCCGCATATCAACACGCAATTTGGCATCGAGGTTGGACAACGGCTCATCAAACAAAAACAATTTGGGGTCGCGCACCAAGGCGCGGCCCATAGCAACACGCTGGCGCTGGCCGCCTGACAATTGGCTTGGCTTACGGTCAAGCAAATGGCTGATTTGCAGCGTTTTGGCGACTTTCGCTATCGCCACCTCGCGCTCTGCTTTTGGCACGCCGCGCATTTCCATGCCAAATGCAATGTTTCCGCCAACCGTCATATTGGGGTACAGCGCATAGGATTGAAACACCATGGCAATATCGCGTTTTGACGGGTGGAGATCATTAATCGACTGACCGTCAACACTGATTGTGCCGTCTGAAATTGGTTCAAGCCCGGCAATGGTATTGAGCAACGTTGATTTGCCGCAGCCCGACGGGCCAACCAAAACCAGAAAGCCGCCTTTATCCAACTCAAGGTTTATGCCCTTCAAGATTTCGAGATCGCCAAAGCGTTTTCGCAGGCCCGTAATCTGCATGAACGGGGTTGATGGTGCAGACATGATGATTAGCCTTTCACGGCGCCCGCCATCAAGCCGCGCACGAAGTAGCGGCCCGAGACGACATAAACGATAAGGGTGGGAAGTGCGGCAAGTATGGCACCGGCAAAATGCACATTGTATTCTTTGACGCCCGTTGATGAATTGACGAGATTGTTGAGCGCAACCGTCATGGGAAATGAGTCATAGTCTGAAAAGGACGCGCCAAACAGAAAGTCATTCCATACGTTTGTGAATTGCCAAATGACGGTGACGATGATGATTGGCAGCGACAGTGGCAGCAAAATGCGGGTGAAAATTTTGAAGAAACCCGCGCCATCAATCATGGCGGACCGAACAAGTTCGGTTGGAAATGCCGCATAAAAATTACGGAAAAACAATGTGGTAAACCCGAGCCCATAAACCGTGTGCACCAAAATCAAACCGGGAATTGTGCCTGAAAGCCCAAGAAAACCCAGCACGGCAGCCATCGGAATAATGACAATTTGAAACGGAATGAAACAGGAAAACAGCATCAGGCCAAAAACATAATTATCGCCCGGAAAGCGCCATTTCGTCAGCACATAGCCATTCAACGCGCCCAGCATCGTTGCAATGGCTACAGCAGGGATGACCATTAAAAACGAGTTGGTGAAATAAGGCAGCAGGCCGGTTGGGCTGACACCGATTTGTGCCGTTGACCATGCAGAACGCCATGGATCAAGGGTCCAAGTTTGCGGCAGGTTTAGCATTTGGCCTTGCCGGATTTCTTGAAGTGGTTTGAGCGAATTCACCACCATCACATAAAGCGGCAGCAAATAATAAACCGCGATAATGATCAACATTGCATAGATAAATGCACGTGTTAGCGGCGAAGTGCGGATGGCGATATTCTGAGACGGTGCGGCGCTCATTGTTGCTGCTTCCCTTGAGCCAGTTCGCTATAAAGATAAGGCACGATCACCGCTGCAATCATGCACAGCATGACAATGGCAGATGATGCGCCAAGGCCCATGGATTGCCGGGTAAATGTGAAATCATACATGGCAATGGCTGGCACGTAGGTGGCGCGGCCGGGGCCGCCGCCGGTCATGGCAATGACAAGATCATAAGATTTGATCGACAAATGTGCCAGAACAACAAACGCCGACAGAAATGCCGGGCGCATCATGGGTATAATTATGCGGCTATAAAGGTGCCAATTAGAAGCGCCATCAATTTGTGCGGCTTTCAAAATCTCATTGTCAATACCGCGCAGGCCCGCCAAAAACATCGCCATGACAAAGCCGGACGATTGCCAGACGGCGGCAATAACGATGGTGTAGATTGCAAAATTGCTGTCTTTAATCCAACGAAACGAAAAGCTGGCCCAACCCCAGCTGTGCATCACAGCCTCAAGGCCAATGCCGGGGTCAAGAAACCATTTCCAAGCAACGCCGGTTACAATGAAAGACAGCGCCATCGGATAAAGATAAATTGGGCGCAGCAGGCCCTCACCACGGATTTTCTGGTCAAGTAAAATAGCCAAAGCCAAGCCGATAATGGTACAAAGCACAATATAAGACGGCGCAAAAATGGCGAGGTTCTTCAGCGAAATTTGCCAGTTGCGGTGCTCAAACAAGGTCACATAATTGGTCAGGCCAATATAATTTGTGTAATCATTGGGCAGCATTTTGGCATTGGTGAAACTGAGCCACAGCGTAAAAATAATGAAGCCGTATACGCATAGAAGAATGGCCGCAAAACTCGGCGCCAGTACCAGTTTTGGCAAATTATCCTGAAGCCAGCGCACGGCATTTGTTCTGCCGCGCGACACAGGCTGTGTCACTGTCGCCATGTAATCCTCCCAATCTACTCGTCAAATACCGGGCGCAACGCATATGGCTGCGCCCGGAAAAGCCAATTTACATTTTGGCTGCAGCAACCACTTTGGCGAGCTCGGCGGCGGCAGCAGCCGGGTCGAGTTCACCGTTGAAGGCGGCGGTTACAACGTCATAGACGGCGTTCTTAATGGCGGCAGGTGCGGCATGACCATGGGCCATTGAGCCGAACAAATTGCCTGATGTGTTGGCTTCAGCCAAATCGGCCATGCCTTTTTTACCGCAGTCATCAAAGGCTTCGTTTGAGACGTCTGTACGGGCTGGAACTGAGCCTTTCACAACGTTAAACGCCGACTGGAATGCTGGATCCATGATGGATGATGCCATCTGAAGCTGTGCAGCCTTTGCATCATCGCCAACCTTAAACATCATGAACTGGTCGGCATTAAACGTAACGGCGCCTTGAGTGCCGGGAAAGCGGATGCAAACAAAATCTGCGCCCGGTTTTTTGCCGGCCTTGAGGAATTCGCCTTTGGCCCAATCGCCCATCATCTGCATGCCGCCTTTGCCTTCAATAACCATGGCGGACGCAAGGTTCCAATCACGGCCAGAGAAGTTATCGTCGACATAGGTCCGCAATTTGGCCAGGCGGGTGAAAGCCTCAACCATTTTTTCACCGCCAAGTGCTGCGGGGTCGAGGTCGATGAAGGCTGATTTGTAGAAGTCAGCGCCCAAAGACAAAACCACACCGTCAAACACAGTGGCTTCTTGCCAAGGCTGGCCGCCATGAGCGAGTGGCGTAATGCCATTGGCTTTCATGGCGTCTAGCACTGTGACCAGTTCTTCCCATGTGGTTGGAGCCTTGCCGCCAGCTGCATCCAGAGCAGATTTATTGATCCAGACCCAGTTGGTGGAGTGTACGTTGACCGGAGCTGCAATCCATTTGCCGTCATATTTGGAAAAGCCTTGCAATGCGGCAGGCACGACAGCATCCCAACCGCCAGCAGCAGCTGCTTCTGATAAATCGCCGACAACGCCTTGTTTGGCCCAGTCGGTGATATCAAAGCCAAGTGATTGTACAGATGTCGGGGCATTGCCGCCGGTGACGCGCGCACGCAACGCGGTCATTGCAGCTTCACCACCGCCACCGGCAACCGGCATATCTTTCCAGCCAAAGCCTTTAGCTTCCAAGTCTTTTTTCAAGACTTCAAGCGCAGAAGCTTCGCCGCCTGATGTCCACCAATGCAGAACTTCAACTTCTGCAGCAGCGGTCATTGCTGTTGAACTGGCAAATGCCAGTGCGGCAATCATGGATAGTTTCATAGTACGCATTCGGATATCCTCCCTGTTGAACTGCGTAAGTCACATCCGCTGACCAAAAGGTCAGTGGTTCTTCACCCAAGGTGCTCTCGTGCGGCCAATCCGCATCGTCAGCGTTTTTACCTCAAGGAATTCGTCAAGGCCGAACCGGCCAAGTTCGCGGCCTGAGCCGCTTTGCTTAAAGCCGCCAAACGGCATTTCAGGAAAACCATCCATCCATGTATTGGTCCAGATGGTGCCAGCTTGAACGCGGCGCGCAAAGGCCAAACAGGTATGGATATTCTCACTCCAAACGCCTGCAGACAGGCCATATGCGGCATCATTGGCCAGCGCGATCGCCTCATCCAATGTGCTAAATGTCAGCACAACCAATACTGGGCCGAACACTTCTTCGCGGGCAATTGCCATATCCGGCGTAACGTTCGAAATAACAGTAGGGCCATAAAACTTGCCGGAAAGGCCGGGTACTTCAAAACCCGAACCGCCCATATTGATGACAGCACCCGCGGCCTTTGCGTCTTCTACATAAGTGTGAATTTTGTCATGATGAGCGTTGGAAATAATCGCGCCGACTTGGGTTGCCGGGTCGAGCGGATCACCAAAAGCGACCTTGCCGGAAAGTTCCACAACACGGGCCATAAAGGCTTCAGCGATATCGTCATGCACAATGATACGGCTGCCCGAATTGCAGCATTCGCCGGCGTTAAAATAAATACCGAACACAACGGCATCGGCGGCGCTTTCAAGGTCAGCATCAGGGAAAATAACCTGGGGGTTCTTTCCACCAAGTTCCAAGGCCACCTTTTTGAGTGTACCCGATGCTGCAGCAGAAATAGCTTTTCCAACACCGGTTGAGCCGGTGAACGTCACCATATCAACATCGGGATGAGAGGCCATCATCGCGCCAACGGGTTGGCCGAAACCAAGTACAATATTTACAACACCCGCGGGCAGTTCTGCATCAAGCAACAATTGACCCAGCATTGCGGTTGTCGAAGGCGTCATCTCGGATGGCTTCACAACGCAGGTGCAACCGGCAGCCAAAGCAAACGGCAGTTTTTGCGATAATATCCAGAACGGGAAATTCCATGGTGTAATGATTGAAACCACACCGGCGGGCTCTTTCAAAATCACCCCGAGCATATCCGCGCCAAGGGTATTATGACTGTCGCCGTGCAGGGTGCGGGCGAGGGAAGCCGCAAAGCGCCAGAGATCAGCTGAACCTTCAATTTCGCCCCGTGATTGCGAAATGGGTTTGCCGCTTTCCAGTGTTTCCAATAGCGCAAATCGCTCGACATTTTGCTCAATCAAATCGGCGATTTTAAGAAGATAAGCGGCACGTGCCTTACCAGAAAGATCGTTCCAAATTTTACTGTCAAAAGCCTTGCGAGCCGCTGCAATGGCCGCCGTAGTTTCCACCTCGCCGCCCAAAGCCGAGCGACTGACAACCACACCGTGAGAAGGGGAAACGCGGTCGAACGTTTGGCCATTGGCGCTTTGTTGAAACGCGCCATTGATAAAATGCAGCCCTTGGTAGGGCGCTTTTGGAAGTGCATTTTTACTGTCCGCAATGATGGTAAAAGCCGTCATTTTATTTGCCCTCAAAATTGGGTTTGCGCTTGGCCTTGAAAGCAGCGACGCCTTCTTTTCGATCAGCGCTCGCACCGATCATTCCGCTGCCGAGCGCTTCGACCATTGCGTTTTTGTCTTCGCCAACGGCGGCGTGAATCATGTATTTGGCAATTTCGGTTGCTGCCGGTGATGTTGCTTCCAGCTTGGCGGCTATTGCGTTTGCAGCGTTCAAAACATCATCCGAAACTTCAGCGACAAACCCCAGTTGAAATGCGCGGTCTGCAGAAATGCGGCGGCCAAACAGCACCATCTCCTTAAGCACAGCTTCCGGCATAAGCCGTGCCAAACGTTGTGTGCCTGACCAGCCCGGTACGATACCAACCGCAGCCTCCGGCAACGCCAGGGTTGCAGTTGGAGCAATCACGCGAATATCGCAGGCGGCCGCCAACTCCAACCCGCCGCCAAACGCATGGCCGCCAATGGCCGCAATCGTTGGTTTTGAAAGACGTGCGAGACGGTCAACCACACGGTGGCCGCCTCGCACCCAATGTCTGGAAAACTCTCCGGGAGGAATGTCGGACCAGGCATTGATATCAGCCCCGGCGCAAAATGCGCGGGTGCCTGCAGCCGCCAAAATGACAGCCAGAATTAGATTATCTGATTCAATCACATCGCAGAGCCGTGCCAGTTCACCCAGCATTTCGGGTGTCAAAGCATTAAGTTTCGACGGATTGTCGAGTGTAATCGTGGCAATGCGGTTTTTAACCGTGAAAAGAATACCGCTCATAGGGCCAACCCCATAGGTTCGTCGCGCAGCAGAGCCAGCGGCATGATGGAAGCATTGCCTGCAATGGTAACGCGGCCTTCTGAGGCGGCAACAATATCGCGCGCAACATCAATACCGGGCATGATTTCAGTGGCAATTAGGCCGTTTTCAGTCAGGCGGATCACACAACGTTCGGTGATATACAGAACGTCTTGGCCGGTTTGCAGAGCGCGTTTGCCTGAGAAAGTAACGTGCTCAACAGCATCCACCATTTTGGTGAATTTGCCGGGTTTTACGACACGCAAGCCATCATCGCTGAGCGCGATTTCAGCGCCAGCTTCAAACCAGCCGGAAAATACAATCTTTTTAGCATGGGCCGTAATGTCTACAAAGCCGCCGCAACCCGCTGTCAGATAGGGTTTTTTGCCAAGTTTTGAAACATTTACATTACCCTCAACATCGACTTCCATGAACGACAGAAAGGCCATGTCAAACCCGCCGCCTTGAAAGTAAGAAAACTGGTTGGGTGAAGGCATATAAGCATCTGCATTGGAAGCACAGCCAAAGGCAAAACCTGTCAGCGGCATGCCGCCGACAGCGCCCTGTTCGATGGCCCAAGTCACGGCTTGACCATGGCCCTCTTCCAGCAAAATGCGCGGTACCATCGCTGAAATGCCAAAACCCAAATTGGCGGTCTGGCCGGATTTAAGTTCCATCGCCGCGCGGCGTGCTATGATTTTTTCAACACCATGCTCGGCGTTCTTGAACGAATCCCAAGGACGCATGATCTCTCCGGAAATCGCCGGATCATACAAGGTTTCAGTGGTTTGCTTCTGGTCAGGATCAACGACAACCAGATCAATCAAATGCCCCGGCACGCGCACATCATGCGGGCGCAGCGAGCCGTTGGCGGTTACGCGTTTGACCTGCGCAATCACCAGACCTCCATGGTTCCGGGTCGCAATTGCTTGATCAAGCCCGCCCAAATAAGCGCCTTCGTGCTCATAGGTCAGGTTGCCGCGCTCGTCCGCAGTGGTGGCACGCAAGATGCATATATTGGGAATAATATTCGGGAAATGCAGCCATGTTTGCCCGCCAAGCTCTATGCGTTTAACGATAGGTGCCGCGGCACCAAGCCCATTCATCGCGCAACCTTCGCGGATGGGGTCAACAAAGGTTTCAAGGCCAACCTTTGTCAACACGCCGGGGCGGCGGGCAGCAACATCGCGGTGCATGTCGAACATGATGCCGGATGGCACGTTGTAGGCTGCGATCCGGTTTTCAACGACCATACGCCAAATTTCGGGCATCGGCAGGCTTGACGGGCCAGACGGGTAAGAACCTGCAATGATTGTTGAAATGAGGCCGTCTTTGGCCAAATGATCAATTCCTTTGACGCCATACATATCGCCAGCGGCAATGGGGTGCAGCATCGTCAAATTGCGCGGGTGGCCTTCGACGTCAAACCGCGCACCGATGGCGGCGAGCATTTTATCGGGGCAGCCAAGGGCCGACGATGATGAAACAGTGACCACAGCGTTATCGGGAATGCGCGATGCAGCTTCGGTGGTGGAAACGATTTTGCCGCTCATATCATGCCCCATAGCGCACACGTGTGCGGCTGCCTGTTTGGGCAGCCTCACGGACAGCCAAAGCAATGGCAAGAGATTTAATGCCGTCTTCTCCGGTGGCTGCGGGTTCTCCGATGGCTGCGGGTGTGCCGCTGCCTTTTATAGCGCCAATAAAGCGCCGCACCGATTCGCCATACAAATTATGATTGCTGTAATTGATCGTTTGGCAACCCGCTTTGGTAACGAGCTCGATGTCGCCAACTGGCGCTTGCGTCATGACGTTGCGCGCAAAAATCGAGCCTTCAGTGCCGTGAATTTCCATGCCGGAAACGGCGAACGCATGGGTGAAACTGTCATGGGCAAAAACTTGCGCGCCAGAGGGCATGGCCCAAACCGACATTACGCTGTCTTCAACGCCATTGCCCATGCCTGAATTTACAGCCATTGCCGTCACTTCAAGCGGGTCTTCACCCAGATGAAAACGCACCGTGTCAGCATCATGCACTGTAATATCTGGAATGACCCCGCCGCCAGCCGAGGCATCATTAATGCGCCAGCCCTGCAAATGCGGCGGCAAATGCACAGCATGGTAAACCCGCATTGACAAAACACGGCCGATTTTGCCGTTTGCAACCAGATCACGGATCGCAATATGACTTCCGGCATTGCGCAAGTGGTGGTTGGTGGCAAAAACCAAGCCCTTGCTTTTGGCAGCAGCAACCATTTGCACTGCATCCATGATGGTCATGGCTAAGGGCTTTTCGCACAGCACGTGTTTGCCTGCGGCAATTGCGGCAATGGCTTGCGGCAAATGCTTTTCATTCGTCGAAGAAATGTAAACGGCATCAACGGCTTGGTCTGACAACATTGTATCGAGATCGGTCGTGGAATGCGGGATATTATGTTGAGCGGCGAACGCTGTGGCATGACTGGCACTGCCACTCACCACCCAGCGGATTTCTCCGTTCAGTTGGCTTCTAAAGGCATCAATCATGTGCTCTGCGGCAATTGTCGACGCGCCTATCAGACCCCAAACCACTGTTTTATTCTCCGTTTTGGAATGATCCAAGTCATATTTGGAACGGTCTAATTGTCAAGCAGAAAAATGTGGCGACTTGGAAATTAGTGGGTTTGTGCCTGTATTTCAGGCGTAGCAGTGTGCTTGGCTGAAAATGATGTTTCGGCTGGCGGAATTCAGATCTATGTTCAACAATAATTAAGCTGCAAAACAAAGCTCGATTGGCGCCTGCAGATGCTGGGCCGCAAGACTGCGCAAGCAAAACTTGCCTGTTTTTTTCACTTCATCGCAATTCATTTTGACCCGGGTCTCAATTCGTCGATTACAAATCCAACACATGATATTCCGCTTAAGCGAGTGGATATTGCCGATTTTTTACGCCTGACCGCTGAAACCGTTAGCTGCCAAATTGCCAAATTGCCACATTACGCTTGTCCGGATTGGTTATTTTTCATCATAACAATTGGTCGTTTCAAATGCCGGATTTGATGCGCCTCAAAATGGCTTGCGCGTGAAGATGTCAGGCAAGCCACCACAATCATGCTTTGATTAATGGCAAAGTAAACGCGCGTTCGAACGCCACATGGCGGCGGAGACCTTCCAAGAAACCGCCTAGCATGCAGTTAAGCCGTTCGCCTGAGGTCTTAATACTCTTTGGCGTTGAGGGATCTGCGAGCAATGCGGGTTTTTTGACACACATCTGACACAGCGCAGAATTTTTTTAGTGTAAATTTTTGAACTGTAAGCAATTAAACTGCAAGCAACTAAACTGTTGATTTTGTCAGTAAATTATTGGTGCCGCTTAGGTGACTCGAACACCCGACCCCATCATTACGAATGATGTGCTCTACCAACTGAGCTAAAGCGGCTTTCGGCTCAAAGCCGTTCGCCTGATTTGCCTAAATCCGTATCAACCTAAAATCAAGCGCTGCAATCAACAAGCTGGCGGCGCGCTGGGCAACTTGTGGCCATTCACGGTGATTAAGAGCAATTTTCAAAATGTGGCGTATTGTCGCTTTGGTCAGCGAATTTAGCCAAAAAATTTGCAAATGTCCGTTTTGTGTCAAGCAAAGCCGTCCATGAGTCGGCATGGTGCAATGCACCTAAGTTGAGTACAAAAGTATAGTTTAAAACCATTCTAAATTGTATTGGACAAAGCAAAAAAACTAGGGCCAACTTCAGAATCTGCGCGGCATAGCTGGGAGGCTGTTTCGGCTAGCGATCATCGGCAGCGCAGTTGATTTTGGTTTTGGGAGGAATTCATGGCTCGTGTTGAGTTGAATGTGAATGGCCGCGCTATCGTTAAAGATGTCGAGGACAGAACGCTTCTGGTGCATTTACTGCGTGATGATCTGGGTATGACTGGCACCCATGTCGGCTGTGATACGTCGCAGTGTGGCGCGTGTGTGGTGCATGTTGATGGGAAAGCGGTGAAAGCTTGCTCCATTCTGGCGGCATCCGCGTCAGGCTCAACAGTGGTAACCATCGAAGGTATTGCTAAAGGGGGCATTGAACTGCACCCCGTGCAAGCGGCGTTCAAAGAGCATCATGGTTTACAGTGCGGGTTCTGCACCCCGGGCATGATCATGTCGGCCATTGATATGATCGCCCGGCACAAAGGCAAGCTCGATGAAGCCACAGTGCGCGCCGAGTTAGAGGGCAATATTTGCCGCTGCACCGGCTATCATAACATTGTCAAAGCCATTTTGGCAGCCAATGCAACCATGCACGGGCTGAAGATCGCCGCGGAATAATTGATTTGATGGAATCTGGCTGTCGCGTGCGGTTTACTACAAAAACCACGCGGTAGCTCAATTACAGCGCGGCTATTCCGCCAGCGCTTTTGAATTGGGAGATTAGAAGATGGGTATGGAAGGCATTGGCGCACGCGTTGTGCGCAAAGAAGATCGCCGCTTTTTGACAGGCGCAGGCCGTTACACTGATGATATGGTTGTTCACGGCATGAAACATGCCGCATTTGTGCGCTCGCCCCACGCGCATGCGCAAATCAAAAAGATAAACCTTAAAGCTGCGCAAGCGATGCCGGGCGTGATTTCCGTTCTCACTGGAAAAGAACTTAAAGGCGATGGGATCGGCAATATTATTTGCGGCTGGATGATCCATTCCAAAGACGGCTCCCCGATGAAAATGGGCGCATGGTCTCCGCTTGCGGTTGATACTGTGCGCTATGTTGGCGATGCGGTTGTGATCGTGATTGCAGACACCAAAGCGCAGGCGCGAGATGCCGCCGAAGCTGTTGATATCACCTATAAGGTTTTGCCAGCCGTCGTTGATGCCACTGAAGCGCTGCAGACAGGCGCTCCGCAAATTCACCCGGAAGCTGCAAACAATTTGATTTTCGATTGGGCCATCGGTTCAGGCGAGGACGTCGTCGATAAGGCGTTTGAAGGCGCGGCGCACGTTACGCATATGAAAATTCGCAACAACCGCTTGGTACCGAACGCGATGGAGCCACGTGCGGCTTTGGGCGTTTATGATAAATCAGAAGATCATTTTACATTGTGGACCACATCACAGAACCCGCATGTCGCGCGTTTGGTGCTTTCAGCTTTTTACAATGTAGCACCTGAAAACAAATTGCGCGTTATTGCGCCTGATGTCGGCGGCGGATTTGGGTCGAAGATCTACATCTATCCAGAAGAAATTGTTTGCCTTTGGGCCTCGAAAAAATCCGGCGTACCGGTAAAATGGGTCGCCGACCGCACCGAGAGCTTCCTGACAGATGCTCATGGCCGTGATCATATGACGGACGTTAAAATGGCGTTCGATCAGGACCATAAAATTGTGGGCCTTAAAGTCGACACCGTCGCCAATCTTGGCGCCTATATGTCGCTGTTTTCATCGGCAACGCCGACATACCTTTATGCAACCTTGCTTTCGGGACAGTATAATATTCCGGCTATCCATGCCAATGTGCGCACAGTTTACACCAACACCGCACCGGTTGATGCTTACCGCGGTGCTGGCCGCCCGGAAGCGACTTACGTCATGGAACGCATGATGGAAACCGCGGCAGGGGAACTTGGCATTTCGCCCGTTGAACTGCGGCGCAAAAACTTCATCACATCCTTCCCGCACCAAACGCCTGTAATCATGTGTTATGATGCCGGCGATTTTAATGCGTCCTTGGATGCAGCGCTTGAAGCCTCAGATTACGACAACTTTCCCAAACGCAAAGCAGAAGCCAAGTCACGCGGCATGCTGCGCGGCATTGGGATGAGCTGCTATATCGAGGCTTGCGGCATTGCGCCTTCAGCGGCAGTGGGTTCGCTCGGTGCCGGTGTTGGCCTCTGGGAATCCGCTGAAGTGCGCGTCAATGCGGTCGGCACGGTAGAGGTTCTCACCGGTTCACACAGCCATGGCCAAGGCCATGAGACAACATTTGCGCAATTGATCTGTGACCGTTTCGGTTTGCCAATTGAGCAAGTGTCGATCATTCACGGTGACACTGATAAAGTGCAAATGGGCATGGGCACCTATGGCTCACGGTCAGGCGCTGTTGGCATGAGTGCGATTGTGAAAGCGCTCGATAAGGTTGAAGCCAAAGCCAAGAAAATTGCGGCCCATCTCATGGAAGCCGATGAAGGCGACATTGTGATTGAAAACGGCCAGTGCAAAGTGGCCGGCACTGACAAACAAGTGCCATGGTTCCAAATGGCACTTGCCGCTTACACCGCGCATAATTTGCCAAGCGGCTTGGAGCCAGGCCTTAAAGAAGGTGCGTTCTATGACCCGTCTAACTTCACGTTCCCGGCTGGTTGCTATATTTGCGAGGTTGAAGTTGATCCTGAAACCGGCAAAGTGGATGTTATCCAGTTTGTAGCCGCCGACGATTTTGGCAACATCATCAATCCGATGATTGTTGAGGGCCAGGTTCATGGCGGGTTGGCGCAAGGTATCGGTCAGGCACTCCTCGAAGACACGACCTACGACCGCTCCGGCCAGCTTTTGACTGCGAGTTACATGGATTATACCATGCCGCGCGCGTCTGATCTGCCGAGCTTTAATGTGTCGCACCAATGCACCCCAACACCTAGCAATCCGCTCGGTATCAAAGGTTGCGGTGAGGCAGGAGCCATCGGTTCGCCGCCAGCTCTTATCAACGCCGTGACCAACGCTATTGGCAATAATAACCTCACCATGCCAGCTTCGCCCCAGAATGTTTGGGCTGCACTGAACGCTGTAAAAGCATAAGGAAAACGGGAATGTATGAAACTCATTATCATCGTGCCGCTTCCATTAAAGATGCGGTCAAATTGCTGACTTCAGCAGAAGATGCAAAGCCCGTTTCCGGCGGCCAGACGTTGATTGCCACCATGAAGCAACGCTTGGCATCGCCGGCTAACCTTGTGGATTTGCGGCATATTGCTGACATGAAGGGTATCACAATTGAGGGTTCAACCATCACCATCGGCGCGGGCACAACCCACGCCGAAGTGGCGGGTCATGCAGGCCTTAAAAAAGCCTGCCCCGGTCTGGCAGGCTTGGCCTCACACATCGGCGATCCGCATGTGCGCAACATGGGCACCATTGGCGGCTCTGTCGCCAATAACGACCCTGCTGCCGATTATCCGTCGGCGATGCTGGCGCTGAACGCAACCATTCACACCAATAAGCGCAAAGTGACAGCTGATAAGTTCTTCACCGGCATGTTTGATACCGCGCTGAAAGACGGGGAAATCATTACCGCCGTTTCATTTGAGAAGCCTGCAAAAGCTGCTTATGCAAAGTTCCCCAACCCAGCCTCGCGCTATGCTCTGGCTGGAGTATTTGTTGCCAAACATAAAGATGGCGTGCGTGTCGCTATTACCGGCGCAGGCTCTGGTGGTGTGTTTCGTCATAAGGGCATGGAAACCGCATTGAACACTAAGTTTTCAGCAGACAGTTTGGCGGATGTAAAAGTGGACAGTAAAGGCCTTCTTGGTGATTTGCATGCCTCACCGGAATATCGCGCAGCGCTGATTAAAGCGATGGCCAAGCGCGCCGTTATGGCAGCTTGAGCGGCATATACTTTTGTTTTGTTGCAGGGCCTTCGGGCCCTGTTTTGTTTTTGAAGCTGCCCCGTTAAGGTGCGGTTTTTGTATGCGGAACGCGATATGACCTCCCTCACTGCTGTTGATATAGACCTGCCGCGCCGCATTTCTGTGCTCGGCGCCACTGGCTCGATCGGTGTTTCAACGCTGGATGTTTTAGAGCAAGCAGGCGGACGTGAGCGTTTTGAAGTGGTGGCATTGACCGGTATGGGCAATATTGAATTGCTGGCCCGTCAAGCCAAAGCTGTTGGCGCCAGAATTGCGGTCACGGCGGATGAAACACGGTATCAAGACTTGAAAACCGCGCTGACAGGTTCAGGCATTGAAGCTGCGGCGGGAAGCGAAGCCCTATGTGCATCCGCGGCAGAACCTGCCGACTGGGTGATGGCAGGCATCGTCGGGATCGCGGGCCTTGCGCCCACAATGGCCGCCGCTCGCGCCGGTGCAACCATAGCGCTGGCCAATAAGGAGTGTCTCGTATCGGCGGGGGACTTATTTTTGGCTGAGACCAATAAGGTTGGTATCACGGTTGTTCCCGTTGACAGCGAACACTCCGCAATTCACCAATGTTTGGCGGGCGAACCGCACCATAGGATTGAGCGTATCATTATCACCGCATCGGGCGGGCCGTTTCGCAATTTTTCAATTGAAAACATGCGCGATGTGACGCCTGCTCAGGCGGCCGGTCACCCTAAATGGTCAATGGGTCAAAAAATCTCAATCGATAGTGCTTCAATGTTCAACAAAGCGCTTGAAATGATTGAGGCAAGGCATTTGTTTCATATTAGGCCAAATCAAATTGAAGTTGTTGTGCACCCTCAGTCTATTGTGCATTCCGCCGTGGCGTTTTCAGATGGGTCGATGATTGCGCAAATGGGCATGCCAGACATGCGCACGCCGATTGCTTATGCTTTGGCTTATCCGTCGCGCATTGCCACTAACGTTGCCCCGCTTGATCTGAAAGCCTTGGCGCGGCTGGATTTTGAAGCGCCTGATGAAAAGCGCTTTCCGGCGCTTCGCCTTGCTCGCGAGGTTATGGAACATGGAAATGCAGCAGGCGCGGTGTTTAACGGTGCAAAAGAGGTTGCGCTGGAAGCGTTTATTTCCGGAAAAATACCATTTTTAGAAATGGCCAGTATTGTAGAAGACGTTCTGGCAAAACTGGCATTTTTGCCGGCACCGCAATCATTGATTGACGTGTTTGAGGCCGACAAACAGGCTAGGAATTTAGCGGCCCAATTGTGTTAGCCGATAGCTCAATCACAAATAATTTTAGTCGCCAAAGGCACGGGGTCGCCATCGCCTATGCCATACATAAATGAGCGGCCTTTCAGCACAATTCCAATTTCACGGCAGTTAGTGCCACTGGTTTGCGCAACTTCAGGTCCTGCAAATGCTGCAGCTAAATCTGCTTGACCTACAGCAATGATTTTTGCTCCGCCTTGGGTATAAATAATCGCATTGCCATAAGCATCTGCCACCACAGAGCGTATGTCACTGGCCAAAGCTGGTGTTAACAGCAAACCAAGGGCAAGAATTGAGACCGCGATACGCATAAAAAACTCCATCGTAAACACACGCTGGAGAAAATCATTAACCTTTTGTTAAGCTTTGTCACGCGATTGGCTCAATCAATTATGCACCATGGTTAACGATTGTTTCGGAACTGAAACGATATTGATTCAATTGAGACATAAATAGTTTCGAACATCAAGAATCAGGAAATTCATTAAAGTAAGGCTGACCGGGCTGGCAGCATGCCCGCTCGCTTTGTCGTTGTGATATGTTAGTGGATAGTCTTTGATGCGGTGTAACACTCGCGTTGCTTTGCAGTCGTGCAGCAATCAAACGCGTATCAGGGTTTGCCCGCAAAGGGGTGGGAGCCAGCACGCCCAATTGGGCCCTTGGTAAGGCCCGCGTGATTTCAACAGCAGAAACGGCAATTTCAGAAACGTGTGATGCCTGGCCTATCGCCAAGACTTGTCCGTTTTGGTTGACATAATTTTTACCCGACGGATAACGCTCAGAAGCTGCCGCATTTGCCGATGCCGCGAGCACAATCAAACATGATATGAAAATTTGGCGCATAAAAAGCCCTTCCTTGATCCATTGATTATGCCATCAGTGCCGCATTGCGTCGCGGCCAACCTCAATTCTTGGTTAGTATCTATGGTTAGCATTACCAGAACGGTCAGAATCCTGATATTAAATCGATTTTAATGCCAGCGCTGGCATTCAATGGTTTCCAGAGTTAATCCCAATTGCTAGTGGCAATGCGTTGCAAAGCGCACTAGTTTGCATTGCAGCATAAAGAGCTGAATACAGCAGATTTCGAGGGCAGCATGAAACCGGCAATTGTTCACCCGCGACCGCTTTCACCGCATTTGGGTATTTATAAACCTATGGCGACGATGGTGATGTCGATCTTGCACCGCATCACCGGCGCAGCGCTTTATTTTGGCACCGTCCTTTTGGCCGCTTGGTTGATTGCAGCGGCTACAAACGCAGAAGCCTTTGGCTGGATCAGTTGGTTTTTTGGCTCATGGGTTGGCCGCATTGTGCTGTTTGGTTATACATGGGCACTGATGCATCACATGCTTGGCGGCGTCAGGCATTTTGTGTGGGATACCGGCTTGGGGTTCGACAAGCACTTTGCCACTAAAATGGCACTGGCCAGTGCAGCAGCATCTGTCACTCTCACGCTTCTCATTTGGGCGTTTGCCCTTTTGGTGCTCTAAGTGGCAAACCTTAAACAAGACTTTCGCACACCGTTGTCACGCGTCAACGGTTTGGGCTCGACCAAATCAGGCACGGAACATTTTTGGCATCAGCGTCTCACTGCGCTTGCTAATATTCCGCTTGGTTTGTTTTTTGTGGGCCTTGTTGTTGCGCTTCACGACCAGCCTTTTGGCGTGGTTCAAGCATCGCTCGCTTCATGGCCTGTGGCACTTGGCCTGCTTGCGCTGGTTGGATCGGGCCTTATTCACATGCGTCTGGGAATGCAGGTGATCATTGAAGATTACGTTCACACTGAATTCACCAAAATTGCCTGCCTTGTTTTGAATACGTTTTTCGTGAGTGCAATTGGTTTGGCAAGTGTGTTTGCGATACTGAAAATGGCATTTGCTGCCTGATGTTGGGGATATGAAGTCATGGCCACTCAAAGCGGCAAAACATATGAATTTGTTGATCACGCGTTTGATGTGGTGGTATTAGGCGCGGGCGGCGCCGGGCTTCGGGCTGCACTCGGCATGGCTGAGCAGGGTTTCAAAACGGCTTGTATAACGAAGGTGTTTCCGACGCGGTCGCATACCGTGGCGGCGCAAGGCGGTATTGCAGCTTCACTCACCAACATGACACCAGATTCATGGCAGTGGCATTTGTACGATACCGTCAAGGGTTCGGACTGGCTCGGCGATGTTGATGCCATGCAATATATGGTGATGGAAGCACCGAAAGCCGTCTATGAGCTTGAACATTATGGCGTGCCGTTTTCACGTACTGCGGACGGCAAAATCTACCAACGCCCGTTTGGCGGCCACATGCAAAACTATGGTGACGGCCCTCCGGTGCAACGCACATGCGCCGCCGCAGACCGCACCGGCCACGCTATTTTGCACACGCTTTACGGCCAAGCGCTCAAACATGACGCTGAGTTTTTTATTGAATATTTCGCGCTTGATTTGATCATGACGGATGGGGTTTGCACCGGCGTTATTGCGTGGAAACTGGATGACGGCACGATCCACCGCTTCCGCGCCAAAATGGTGGTGCTTGCAACCGGCGGTTATGGCCGTGCTTATTTTTCAGCAACATCTGCGCACACCTGCACCGGCGATGGCGGCGGCATGGCCGCAAGGGCGGGTTTGGCACTCCAAGACATGGAATTTGTGCAATTTCATCCAACCGGCATTTATGGTGCCGGCTGTTTGATCACCGAAGGCGCGCGCGGCGAGGGTGGCTATTTGACAAACTCCGAAGGCGAACGCTTCATGGAGCGCTATGCGCCATCGGCCAAGGATTTGGCATCGCGCGATGTGATTTCACGTTGCATGACGATGGAAATTCGTGAGGGGCGCGGCACCGGCAAAAATAAAGACCACATTCAATTGCACCTCGAACATCTTGACCCGAAAGTGCTGCACGAACGGCTGCCGGGGATTTCTGAATCTGCCAAGATTTTTGCTGGCGTGGACATCACCCGTGAACCAATCCCGGTGTTGCCAACCGTGCATTATAACATGGGGGGTGTTCCAACCAATTATTGGGGTGAGGTTTTGCGTCCCACCAAAGACGCGCCCGATGCCGTGGTGCCCGGCCTGATGGCTGTGGGTGAAGCGGGTTGCGCCTCTGTACATGGCGCAAACCGTTTGGGCTCAAACTCGCTCATTGACCTTGTGGTGTTTGGCCGTGCTGCTGCAATCCGTGCGGGCATAGTGGTTGACCGCGCTTCAGCCATTCCGCCAATCAACGAGCATGAATCGACGAAAATCATGGACCGATTTGATCGCTTGCGCCACGCCAACGGTGGAACGCCGACGGCTGATTTGCGCCTGTCGATGCAGAAAATCATGCAAGATGATGCAGCCGTGTTCCGCACCCAATCATCACTTGAATCGGGTTGCCGCCGCATGGATGCCGCCTATCAATCAATGGCTGACATTAAAGTCACTGACCGCTCGATGATTTGGAACACTGATCTTGTCGAAACGCTGGAACTTGAAAACCTCATGGCCAACGCCATTGCCACGGTTTATTCGGCTGAAGCCCGCAAAGAAAGCCGTGGAGCGCACGCCCGCGAGGATTTCAAAGATGGCCCATTTGCTGGCCGTAATGATGAGGAGTGGCGCAAGCACTCGCTGGCCTATGTATCAGACAATGGCCATGTGAAAATGGACTATAGGCCGGTGCGCACGGAGCTGATTGCCGAGGGCATTGATTTGAAGAAAATAGCACCAAAGGCAAGGGTGTATTGACCATGCCTGTTATTGCCACAAAGCCGGGTTTTCCTGTTATTTTGCCTGTCGAACCTGGAGCGCTTGCCAAGGTATTATTGAAACTGGGCGGCATTGCCCCCTTTAATCGGGGAACTTTTCGTCGGTTTACGACAAGAACGGTGCTTTCGGCAGCCGGTGGTGCCTTGCGTGCCAAGTTTCGAGGTGCAACTTTTATCATCTCAGATGCTGACCACCCAACCGAATGTGCCATTCTTTTGAATCCGCGCTATAATGCGCCTGAAATTGATTTTTTGGCTGACGCCGTTGGAGCAGGCGGCGTTGCAGTTGATATCGGTTCGAACATCGGGCTTTATACTTTGCCAATCGCCATTAAGGCAGGTGGCAGCGGGCGCGTGCTGGCCATTGATGCCAGCCGGATATTTTCTGCCCGATTGGCGATCAATGCAGCGGCCTCGGGTTTAACGAACATCGTTCAGGTGGTTGGTGCCGTGGGAGACCATACTGGAACAGCAATGCTGGCCCTGACACCGAATAATCCGGGCACGGCTTCTTTGGTCAATGGTCATGGTGAGGTTGTGCCGATGGAAACACTCATCGACATTTTAGCTCGCAACGATGTGACTAAAATTGATGCCATGAAGGTGGATATTGACGGATCGGAAGATATTGCTCTTTTGCCCTTCCTGGCAGCAGCGCCAATGAGCTTGCTTCCCAAGCGGATGGTTATGGAACACATCGCCCTCACCTCAGGAAGCTTGTTGCCGGGTGCGCTGGCACGCGCTGGCTATGTCGAGGTTGGACGAACGAAAAGCAATTCACTTTATGAAAGACGTGCCTGAACTTTGGCAAGGATAACCACACATGGCTGAACTTTCTCTTCCTAAAGCGTCCCGCCCGCTCGACGGCAAAACGTGGCCGCGGCCGCTAGGTGCTAACAATATCCGTGAGTTCCGTATTTATCGCTGGAACCCGGATGAGGGTGGCAACCCGACGATTGATACCTATTTTGTTGATCTTGATGATTGCGGGCCAATGGTGCTTGATGCGGTACTTTGGATCAAAGCCAAAGTGGACCCGACTTTGACACTGCGCCGTTCATGCCGTGAGGGCATTTGCGGTTCGTGCGCTATGAACATTGATGGTGGCAATACGCTGGCCTGCACCAAAGGCATGGCCGATATTAAAGGTCCGGTCAAAATTTACCCTCTGCCGCATATGCCGGTGATCAAAGACTTGGTGCCGGATTTAACGCATTTTTATGCGCAGCACCGTTCAATTGAGCCGTGGCTTAAAACCACCACACCTGCGCCGGAAAAAGAATGGCTGCAAAGCCATGAAGACCGCGAAAAACTCGACGGGCTTTATGAGTGCATTTTGTGTGCGTGCTGTTCGACATCCTGCCCCAGCTATTGGTGGAATGGCGACCGTTACCTTGGGCCAGCCGTTTTATTGCAAGCCTATCGCTGGCTGATTGATTCACGTGATGAGGCCAAAGGCGAGAGGCTGGATAATCTGGAAGATCCGTTCCGGCTTTATCGCTGCCATACGATTATGAACTGTGCGCAAACCTGCCCTAAGGGCTTGAATCCAGCTAAAGCGATTGCTGAGATTAAGAAAATGATGATCGAGCGGCGGGTTTAGAACCCAAAACTTGGTCATTCTGGTAGTTATTGCGGGAATTCAGACTTATTTTGAAACTCTGCAAAAAGAAGAAAGTCTAGCCCCTCGCACAAAAAAGAGGCGGGAGTGACTAAACCCGAAGATCTCGCCTTTAACCTATCGGGATAAATTCATGATCATCGCCGGGCGGCAGTTTGAAGCGGCCATGTTCAAAGTCGCCTTTAATCCAAGCCTCTTTGGCGGCTTCGATTTTATCTTTGGATGAAGCGACAAAGTTCCACCAAATATGGCGCGGGCCGTTGAGGGTTTCACCGCCAAGAACGATGAGCCTTGCGCCGGATGTGCCAGCGGTTACGCGTATGTGGTCGCCGGGGCGGAACACCATCATACGGCCAGCGTCAAACACATCGCCCGCAACTTCAACCGAACCTTCCAGCACATAAATACCGCGGTCTTCATGGTCGTTTGGCAGTGGCAATTGCGCGCCCGGCAATAGCACGGCATCGGCATAGATCATGTCGGTGAAGGTAGACACCGGGGATTTCTCGCCCCAACCACGGCCCAAAATGAGTTTGACGCTCGCGCCATCAGCTTCAATCAGCGGCAATGCCTCTGACCCATGATGCTCAAAAGCGGCGCCACCATCCTCAGCATCATCGGGCAGCGCCACCCATGTTTGAATGCCATAAAGATCGGAGGGCTTGGCCCTCGTTTCCTGCGATGTGCGTTCGGAATGGGTAATGCCGTTGCCAGCGATCATCCAATTGACTTCGCCGGGATAAATCATTTGGTTGGTGCCAAGGCTATCACGGTGCTGAAACTCGCCTTTCAGCAAATAAGTCACGGTTGCAAGCCCGATATGCGGGTGCGGGCGGACATCAATTCCTTCGCCGGTGATAAATTCCGCCGGGCCGACCTGATCAAAAAAAATGAATGGCCCGACCATTTGCCGCTGCGGCGCAGGCAAAGCGCGGCGCACGGAAAAGCCACCAAGATCACGAGCGCGCGGCACAATCACAATATCGGGCTTTGCCATCGCGGCATCGACGTCATGGGCAAAGGCGGGGTTCCAGCTCATTTTATTCTCCTGACATCTTACTTAGGTCAAAAGAGACACATTCAAAATAGTTAAAACAGTGAACGATGTGTCGGCAAAAAGACGAACCATGTGAACAGTCAGCTATAATCTTCCACGGAATGCCACTGGCTTGGCGCATAACGCGAACCGGATGCAAAACCTGCGGGTAGCACCGCATCAATCTCGGCCAAATCGACCTGCGTTAAATGAATAGAAGCCGCTGCAACATCCTGTTCCAAGTGGTTCAGCTTATTGGTGCCTGGAATAGGAATCATATGGTCACCCTGCCGCATCGACCATGCGACAGCCAAAGCAGCCGGTGAACTGCCTCTAGCGCGCGCAAAATCACGAAAACGAACGAAAGCGGCGCGGTTCTTCTCCCAATGCGGTTCGGAAAAACGCGGGTTTTGTGTGCGGAAGTCTGTTGGTGGAAGTGCCGCAATATCCAAATCACGGTCTCCAATGGCCCCGCGCGCCAAAGGCGAGAATGGCACAAATGCAACGCCGTTTTTGCGGCAGGCTTCTATCATTCCAAGTTCAGGCTGGCGTGTCCAAAGTGAGTATTCGCTTTGCACGGCGCGAACCGGGCCAAAAGATAGCGCTTCCATCAAGGTTGCTGGCGCAATTTCAGAAAAGCCGATGCCGCCGATCAGGCCTTCATCCCTCAAGCCTGTCATAGTTTCCATGATATCTTGGATCGGGCGTAAGGCCTCACGGCGGTGGATATAAAACAGTTCCACACGGTCAAGATTGAGGCGTTTGAGAGATCCCAACAAACAGTCCCGCAAATAGGTTTTGGAATTATTGGTGCTGCGGTTTTCGCCGACAACAATGCCAGCTTTGGTTGAAACCGCGAAAGGATGGCCGGGATTGGCTTTAAGCCATTTGCCCAAAATTTCTTCTGAGCGGCCATTGCCATAAATATTGGCTGTGTCCATCAGCGTCACGCCAAGTTCGGCGCAGCGGTCGAGGATAGCAAAGCAATCGGCCTCAGGCGCGCCACCATAGGCGCCAGCAAAACTCATACAGCCAAGGCCGATGGAACCAACCACCGGCCCGCCTGCACCTAAGTGGCGCTGAGGGATCATAAAATATTAGGCTTCGGCAGGGGCTGCAACAGGTGCGGCAGCAGCAGCAGCGGCGGCTTCAACAGCAGCAGCTTTTTCCTTGGCGCGCTCAACGGCTTTTTTGCCGGGCAGGGCCTTGGTCGGGTTGGATTTTGTAGCGCGGGTGCCAAGGCCAGCTTCGGCCATAAATTTCAAAACACGGTCAGTTGGCAGTGCGCCCTGTGCCAGCCAATGGTTGATGCGGTCGGCGTTCAAAACCACGCGGTCAACGGCATCCTTGGCAAGCATCGGGTTCCAATGGCCGATGGTTTCGATAAAACGGCCATCGCGTGGCGAACGAACGTCAGCCACTACAACATGGTAGAAAGGACGCTTTTTTGAACCGGCGCGGGCAAGACGAATTTTAACAGACATAGAAATTCTCCAGAGTAAGGTTTAATTGTTTGGTGTTGGGTTATGAAATCATCGTTTCACAAGATCGACGCCGGTTTTTCCGGCGGCAACAGCCTCGTGATGGTGGATGACCTCACGGATGATGAAGTTGAGAAAAGTCACCGCGAAATCCGGTGAAAAGTTTGCGTCTTCGGCGATTGCGCGCAGGCGCTTGATTTGTTCTGCCTCGCGCACCGGATCACCAGAAGGCAAATTATGTTCGGCTTTAAGGCGGCTCACCGTTTCGGTGCAGCGAAACCGCTCGGCCATCATATAGAGCATCGCCGCATCAATCCGGTCGATCGATTGGCGCTGCTCTTTCAAGAGCTCACGCGCACGTGCAACATCGGCGTCAGAGATTTTAACATCTTTTGAGAAGGGCTCATTCTTCAAATTTTCGGTCATCTCTTCGGCCCCTTGGGAAGCCCCGGCAATCCGGGAAGGCCTTTGGGCAAACCGGGCAAGCCGCCGCCACCTAAACCAGGAAGCGAGCCACCCGGCATTTTCATGCCTGCGGCTTCAGCTTGTTTTTGCAAAGCGGCCAATTGTTTCGGATCCATCTTTGACAAGTCAGGCATCCCGCTGCCGCCCATCATCCCGCCCATACCCATTTTGCTGGCAAGGCCGCCCATCATTTGGCGCATCATGCCGCCGCCTTTGCCTTTGCCGCCCATCGCCTTCATGACGGTGGCCATTTGCAAATGCATTTTGATGAGTTTGTTTATTTGTGCCGCATCGGTGCCCGAACCCTTGGCTATACGCTGCTTGCGGCTATGTTTGAGAATGTCAGGGTTGGCACGTTCGGCTTTGGTCATTGAACCGATAATCGCCAACTGGCGTTTGATGGATTTATCGTCTAGCCCCGCACCCGACATTTGGTCTTTCATGCCGCTCATGCCGGGCATCATACCCATCAGGCTGCCAAGGCCGCCCATTTTCTGCATTTGTTTGAGCTGGTCGGCAAGATCATCAAGATCAAATTTGCCTTCCTGCATTTTCTTCGCCATGGCGGCGGCTTTTTCAGCGTCGATATTTGTCGCAGCAAGCTCAACGAGGCTGACAATATCGCCCATACCCAAAATACGGTCGGCGATCCGGCGCGGATGGAATTCTTCCAGCGCTTCCATTTTTTCGCCTGTAGCAACCAATTTAATCGGCTTGCCAGTCACCGCGCGCATCGATAGCGCTGCACCACCGCGTCCGTCGCCATCCATACGGGTTAGCACAATGCCGGTAATGCCAACGCGGTCATCGAAGTTACGTGCTAAATTCACGGCGTCTTGGCCGGTCAATGCATCAGCAACCAGCAAAATCTCATGCGGGCCTACGGCATCGCGAATAGCCGCCATTTCGGCCATCATCGGCTCATCTATGGATGTTCGACCGGCTGTATCGAGAATGACAATATCTTTGCCGGTAAGTTTTGCCGCCTGCACGGCGCGCTTGGCAATTTGCACCGGATCCTGGCCGGCAATAATCGCCAGTGTATCAACACCGGTTTGAACACCAAGCTGGCGCAATTGCTCTTGTGCGGCAGGCCGGCGCGTATCAAGCGAGGCCATCAACACGTTTTTATTTTCGCGTTTTGAAAGCCTTAGGCCCAATTTGCCAGATGTTGTGGTTTTACCTGAACCTTGCAAACCCACCATCATGATGACGATCGGGGCCGGTGCATTCAGATCAAGGCCTTCGCTGGTTTCACCCAGCATCGCCACCAGTTCATCGTGAACAATTTTCACAACTTGTTGGCCCGGCTTGACGGATTTTAGAACTTCAACACCAACGGCTTTTTCTTTGACGCGGTCGGTGAAGCCGCGCACGACATCCAGCGCAACATCGGCCTCAATCAACGCACGGCGCACTTCGCGCAAAGCTGCCGCCACATCCTCAGCCGAAAGCGCACCACGGCCGGTGAGCGTCGAGAGAATTTTACCAAGGCGGTCCTGCAGGCTTTCAAACATCGGCAGTCACAACTCCAATTTGCTGCACGAACCACAAAGCATTTTTTCACCCGAGGGCGCATCGCGCTGTCGAGTGTTGGCCTCCGCAATCAAATTCTAAGATCCGCTGCGGTCGGCTGCTTGGCTTTGTCGCTTCGCAGGATCAACGCCATATGCGCGGGCAGAAAACAATTGTCAAGAATACCGCCAAAAAACAAAAAACCCGCCATTTGGGGCGGGCTTTTCGTCTGGTCTGTTTTGGGGAGGATTAAAGGCCGTTCAAAAACGGGCGCAGCTTTTCAGCATTGCGAGCTTCAAAGGCACCAATATCTTCGAGCTGACGCTGCGATAGATTGTTCAGGGCGCGGCTTGTGGCCTGACGTTTTGTCCAGTCACGGAGTGTTTTTGCGATCGTCATGTCGGTCTCCTTTCAAGGTTCAAAGACTGGGCGGAAACTCAAATGCCCATGACTTTGTTTCGACCAGATGAATATGTGCGCTGTTCAAACGATTTAGCAGGCCTGTCATCGCAATCCTGCCATGCAATTGCTGCAATGCAACATTACCAAATAATGAATGTTTGTGGCTTCTATTAAGCAATGACAAACCATTTTCATGCAGGCAGAGTATAAAGATGATATCTGGCGAATGGCCCTTGGGAGATCACTGAATGGCACACAAAACTTCTTTCGTGAAATTGGCTGTAATGGCTCTTGGCCTTGCGGTTGCTTCGAGCGCAGCGCAAGCGGCGCAATGTTCGAACACCGGAGCGGCCTATGGCCAATGGTTGGAAGCATTTGGTGCGCAAGCTGCAGCGCAAGGCATTGGGCAGCGCGGTTTGTCGGCTCTGGCAAACACCCAATATTCTAAGGCAACCATTTCAGCAGACCGTAATCAGAAGAGTTTCAAACTGTCTTTTGATCAGTTCATGAAGGTGCGCGGCGGCGCGACTATCATCTCAAAAGGCAAATCACTTAAAAAATCAAATGCGGCTTTATTTGCTAATATTGAGCAGCGTTACGGCGTTCCAGCTGGGCCAATTTTGGCAATTTGGGGTATGGAAACCGGCTTCGGCGGCTTTATGGGCAGCGAAAACGTTTTATCAGCCACCGCAACATTGGCCTATGACTGCCGCCGCACAGAGTTTTTTACTGGCCATCTCTACTCGTTGCTGCAGTTGATCGATAACGGCACCGTCTCGCCGAGCGCGAAGGGCGCAAAACACGGCGAACTGGGCCATACGCAATTTTTGCCCGGCAGCGTGCTTCGGTATGGCGTTGATGCAGATGGCGGCGGTGTCAATATGAACTCCAAGGCAGACGCCTTGTCTTCAACAGCCAATTTTCTCGTCGGCCATGGTTGGAACGGAAGTTCTGGTTATCAGCCTGGCCAGCCTAATTTTGGCGCAATCCAAGGCTGGAATGCTGCGAAGGTTTATCAGCAGGCAATCGCCTATATTGGTGCTGAAATCGATGGCTGAACCGCGCCTTTAGAAACTGCCGCAATCTGTTGCGACAGTTTTTTGGACCGACGAAACAATTTGACGGCCCGCAAACACGAAGCTTTCATGGGTCATCATTGCGCTGTCAGTGAACGTATAGCATACTGTCACGCTCACTTTATCTGTGCTGTCACCATCGATACGGTGGCGCACAGTACCACCATTAATGGCGTCCGCCCATTCATCCATACTGGCCACAAACTCAGCACCGGTCTGGATGATGCCGATATCTTGCAATTCCACGGTTGCGTCCGGTGCAATCAACGCAGCAATTTCTTCGCGTTCAGCAGCCGCCAAAGCGCTGTACCAGCGTTCCATTAAGCCGGCATGCAATTCGGCGGCGACAACCGGAGTAGCAGCAGCCAAAAGCAACCCTGCAACACAAAGGCCCAAGCGTTTCTTCATTAGCGTTTCTTCATTCCGCAGCCTCTGCCGGTTGGGTCAAATCGGGGCGGGCAAAATCACCGGTTTTGGTATCCATGGCCCAAAGTTCGCCGGTTTCAATATCAAACCATGCGCCATGTAATGCTAAGCGGCCTTTGCTCTCTAATATAGAAACGCAAGGAAATGTCCGTAAATTCTCGATTGAACTGCGTATTGACGCCCGCTCCAGTGCGGTCTGACGCTCGCTGGGGGTTAGAAATTCAGAACTGTTTATTTTAGCGGCGGCCGGGCCAAGCAAACTCATCCACTTGCCAATAAAATCACCGGGTGAAAACGGCCCGGCCGATGGGTCTAGTGCCGCTTTAATGCCGCCACAGCGGCCATGGCCCAGCACAACAATATGGCGCACTTTCAAGATTTGAACCGCAAACTCCAAGGCAGCCGATGTCGAATGATAGTGATCATCTGGCGCGTACGGCGGCATAAGGTTTGCAACGTTTCGCACAACAAACAGTTCACCGGGGCCAGCGTCGAAAATCATTTCAGGCGCAGCACGGCTGTCGCAGCAGGCAATCATCATGATTTCCGGAGATTGGCCCTCTTTTGCCAAATCACGATAGCGCTGGCGTTCTTGTGCATGGCGCCCCTGAATAAAGGCACGATAGCCGCTGAGCAGCCGTTCCGGCAAAATAGCGTTCATCAATTGGCCTTCACCCTTCAATCTGCTCGTGTATTTGCGCCGGAAACGCCGCTCAATGCAACCCGTCAAAAATGGGCGGGCCTTACTACGCTGACATCTTGCACGGTGACAATACCGATTTGGTGTCCGACCAATTCAAAAACCTGTTCGAGAACACGATTGCATAATTCCTCGTCGAGAATGCAAACCAAATGCACCATTTGGCCGGTGTCGCCGAGCATACCCTCAATATCCCAGCTGCCTTGAGATCCGCGCCCTGATAGGGCTGGCAAAATGGTGTAGCCGCTGACTTTTTGCTGATCGAGAATTTTGCGCAGTCGTGTTAAAATCGGGCGCTCACAAATAACATTCAGTTGTTTTTTCGGAAACGTTTGCATGGTCTTGTTACCCCGTAACCAGTTTGGCGATTTCACTATAAATGGGAATGCCAAGCGTGAGATTCATTGGAAACGTGACACCCAGCGACAAAGTGAGATAGATTGACGGTCTGGCTTCCGGTAAGGCCAACCGCATGGCCGCGGGCACAGCAATATAAGAGGCCGATGCCGCCAGTGTCATCAAAACCGCCAACCCGCCCGTTGAAAGACCGGCCATGACACCAAACGGAATGGCAAGCGCCGCTGAAATAAATGGCATCACCAGCGCAAACGCAATCAAGCCGCTGCTCATTCCTTGCCAGCCGTTTTTAACGCCGCGCCCGGCAACTGCGCCCATATCCAGTAAAAACAAACACAGGACACCCTTGAATGGCACGGTGATAAAGCCCTCAATATCGTTCATACCGCTATCGCCGGTAATAGCCCCAATGACGAAAGCTCCCGTCAACACGACAATTGAGGAATTTAGGAATACCTCAGACATGAGTTCTTTTTTTGCAGTCTTTTTACCCGATGCCCGCCCAACAATATAAAGTGCCACTAAAATTGCGGGTGTTTCCATTATTGCTGCGACGGCTACCAAATAGCCCTCGTATTCAAGGCCGACCGCTTTCATAGCAGCAGTTGCAGCAACAAAAGTGACGATGAAAATCGAGCCATAATGGGCGGACACAGCTGCACGGTCTGCCACTGGAAGTTTAGCCATTACACCAAGCAGGCCGTAGGCAACGATAGGAATAAACGCTGATAGAATTGCCCCGCCAACAAGCGCTAAAACCAAATCAGTGCCAAGTCCGTGGGCAGCAGCTGCTGCGCCACCCTTGAAGCCGATTGCCAGCATCAAATAAATCGACAGCGTTTTAGCAACAGCTTCAGGCAAGGTGAGGTTTGAGCCCAGCATCGAGCCGCCAAACCCTAAAATGAAAAACAAAACCGGAGGCGAAAGCAAATTTATGCTGGCAAGATTGAAAAAGTCTTCCATTGGGCAGGCTGTCCCCGATTTACCGGCCTTATGCTATGAAAGCCTTCATGCCCAAATGGCAATAGGTACGCCGAGGCTATCCAAAGCTGGTTGTGCTGGGAACGATGTCGCTTGGCCGTTGGCGATGCGCTCAGCAACAAGCAAGCAAATAGCAGAATCGATTAAATCATCCAGCTTTGCGCCACTTAAATGCGGCAACGGCCCAATAATGGGCAGCCCAAACGCTGTAAGAATTGCAAGACGCTTCATCTGGCCGTCTTTCTTTGTCTTTTTCTCCAACACAGGCATGCCGGTGATTATTGTAAGCGCCAATTCCGGATGAGTTTCAAAGGTGTTTTCCATCAGGCTGGCGTTGGTACGCACGACCCGATCAACCTCCCTTACTTTTGGTAAAATGTTAAATCCTTGCTTTGAAATGCCGCGCGGCGGGGTAGAATCCAGTCGCGCAAGGCGGCATGTTTCAAAATAGTCGACATCGGCTTCAATAGCAGCCCTTGAAATCATTGAGAAAACCGAACTCGATTTTCTTTTTAGGATTTTTCGCGCCAAAGCTTCCGGTCCGCGCCCGCCTGCGCCGATTTTATCAGGAAGACCGATTGGCATATCAACCGCAATGATTGCGCTTGGGAAGTGATAAACGATTTTCTCAAAAGTTGTATAGACTTCAAACTTCAATACGCGTTCTTCGCGCCAACATGCAACCCAGCCGCCCTTGCATCCATCCACTCCGACAACGATCAAATTGGGCTCCCTATTTGTATGTGTTCCGCACTTTTGCCCAAAATTTTGTGCAAATGCTCCGGCCTCAGGCTGCGATGCCCAGCTGCATCTGCAATTGCGGCAAACACCGAACTAGACGCATTTGATAGTGCCAATTGTCCGGACCGGTTGTTTAATAAATGGCCCAAAAACAATGCTGCCAACAAATCCCCCGTACCGTTTGGCGGTGTTGAATGTTCATCATGGCTGATCAAGCTGGCATCGTCTGCCGATACGATCAAATTACCGATTTTGCCTGCGCCAGCTTCAACAGACGTTACAATGACATAGCGCTTGTTGGCGGCTTTTGCCGCCTCAATGATGTTGGGCAAATCCACTGTTGCTTGACGCGTCATCCAACCAAACTCAAATAAATTGGGCGTCACAATGTCTGCTAACGGCCACAAATGATCGCGAATTGCATGTGCGATTGGCTCAAACACATAAAGCCCGCCACCCCCAGTTTTGTTTGTGTCGCCGATGACCGGGTCACACAAATAAAGTGCTGTTGGATTTGCGGTTTTCAATTCAGCAACAAATTTTGCAATAGCTGCCGCCTGCGCCGCTGAACCGAGATAGCCGGTAACAACCCCGTCGATTTGCTTCAGCCAAGGCGCAGCACAAAAATTATCTAATAGGGCTGCAAAAGAAGTATCATCGGGCACAATACGTGTCCCCTTGCCATAGGCCGCATTCATACCCGGATGCCAAGGCAATTGTACGGTTGAAAGCGCCGAAACAGAAATGCCAAGCGCTTCAAGTGCTGGCACCATGATGCTGTTTCCCACGGCACCATAAGCCACGTGGCTCGATATCGTGATTACTGACGCCACATCAGCCCGCATTGCGTTTGATGAAAATGGCCAGCCAGATAATCAACCCGAGACAAAAGATGAGACTTAAAACGCGGCCAATACGGCGGCCCAGCACCTCCACCTTGTCGGCTTGATCGGCCTCTCGCGCAGCAAAGTGATTTCCAATGCGGTTTGCCAATTGATTTCCAACGCCAGACATTCTTACGCCAGACACGCCAACGCCAGACACGCCAACGCCAGACACTTGCATTTCATCATTGACGGAAGCCAAGATCCGCCGCGATTCTGCCTCCCGGTCATCCTTGTATCGTTTTGGTGCATCATTCATCGTTGTAGCTTGCCCCAAATTTGGTCATGGTTGCAAGTCGGCAACGCATGAAAAAGATTTGGTTAAGTTTGCAGCAAATGCTTGCAGCAAAATACTCTGTCGTTATGGTTACCAAATCATGAAGACGCTCGACATCGCAATTCGCCAAGCTGACCGTAAAGACTCTGATGCTATCGCGTTGGTGCATAGCAATGCTTGGCGCGGCGCTTATTGCGGTATCATTCCGCATAAAGCGCTAAACACGATGATTATGCGGCGCGGTACCGATTGGTGGCAACGCGTCATCAACCGGTCCGGCGCAGTGTTTGTCGCTGATGTCGGCGGCGTCATTGCGGGTTATGTCACATTTGGCAAAAACCGTGCGCGCCAACTGACACAACAAGGTGAAATTTACGAGCTTTACCTGTTACCGGAATACCAGGGCGTTGGGCTTGGCACCCGGCTGTTTGATTCTGCACGCAAAGCGCTCAATGCCCATGATCTTAAAGGTCTTGTTGTCTGGGCTTTAGAAGACAATACCGTTGCCAATTCGTTTTATCATGGCCTTGGTGGGCGTGATGTTGCCGAGGGCACAGAGACATTCGATGATAAAACGCTTAAAAAAGTCGCGTATGTCTGGAACCGCTAACGCGGATTGGGGTGTCTGGAACCGCTAACGCGGATTAGGGTGTCTGGAACCGCTGATGCGGATTGGGGTATGTCGAACCGCTGATCTCCTGCTAGCAAAGGATTCACCATTAAACTGCAACAATTGACAGTTACCACTTGGTAACCTTGCCATTTCATCAGCTATAAACCCAGAGCCGTTAACTCAGGTGCACTCAACCCGAACATGAGGTTCGCCGATGAACGCCCCTTTTTTCCCGCCCAACAATGCTTACAGAGAACCGGAGCCACTGATGCGCCTAGATGCTATTTCCATCGGCAAAAACGCCCCTGATGATGTGAACGTCATTATTGAAGTTCCTGTTGGCGGCCAGCCCATTAAGTATGAGATGGATAAAAAGGCTGGCGTGCTGGTGGTTGACCGTTTTTTGTACACACCAATGACCTATCCCGGCAATTACGGTTTTGTGCCGCATACATTGTCTGATGATGGTGATCCGATTGATGTTTTGGTCTGCAACACGCGTCCGCTGATTCCAGGCTGTGTCATCAATGTGCGCCCGATTGGCGTGATGATGATGGAAGATAATTCCGGTATGGATGAGAAAATCATCGCTGTGCCATCAAACCATCTGACCCGCCGCTATGAAAAAGTGCTGACCTATACAGACTTGCCGGAAATCACGCTTCAGCAAATCGTCCATTTCTTTGAGCACTACAAAGATTTGGAACCGGGTAAATGGGTCAAAGTTGGCGGCGTCGAAGGTCCGGAAAAAGCCAAGCAGCTCATTTTGGAAGCTATCGCCCGTGAGAAAGAAAACCGCGGATATTGAACGCTTTTAGCGGTTGAAATTTCAAAAGCGGGGCGAAAGCCTCGCTTTTAACTTATCCAAGCAGCGCTGGCGCAATAGACGACCAGATAAAGTTGCGCAGAAAAAAGATGATCAAAAGCAGCACAACCGGTGATACATCGATCCCGCCAAGATTGGGGATAAAGCGCCGCAAAGGCCGAAGCGCAGGCTCAGTGACGCGGTGCAAAAAATCACCAACGGATGCCACAAACGCGTTGCGTGAATTAATGACGTTAAACGCATACAGCCATGAAAACACAGCGGAACCGATTAAAATCCACGTATAAATTCCCAGCGCTAAATCTACGGTTTGTAACAGAGCCAGCATCATCATCTCCAAAGCGGTTGCAGATGATCTAGCCATGCTTGGTGATTGAAACAAGGTGTCTTGCACCCTTCAGGCAGGCAGCTTATGCATTTGCCTTACAAGATTTTGCATTTGATTGAAGCTTTGCTGAATGACCAACATAACTGAGCCGGAAAATGCGCGCGCAATAGACCCGCGTTTTGAGGCATTTTATTACCCCGCTTATCGCAATTTTTGGGTGGCGCGTTTTTTATCGGCGTTTTCGATTAATATGATTGCTGTAGCTGTTGGCTGGCAAATCTATGATTTAACGCGTGACCCCTTGGATTTGGGCCTTATTGGCCTGTCGCAATTTGCTCCCGCAGTGCTTTTGGTATTGATTACGGGCGCTGCAGCAGACCGTTATGGCCGCCGCAACATTATGCTACTCTCTGAAATGGCGTTTTTTGCCGTGGCGCTTGGCCTGTTTTTGCTGACATGGCATGGGCTTACTTCGCCAATTCCCGTGTTTGCCTTGCTAGTGTTAATGGGAACGGCGCGCGCGTTTTATGGCCCTGCCACATCGTCCCTTGTGGTTAATTTGGTGCCTGAAAAAGTATTTCCGAATGCCGTGTCGTGGAGTTCGTCGTCATGGCAAGTGGCTTCTATTGTCGGGCCGGTGGCAGGCGGGCTGCTTTATGGTGCTGGCGCTTTGACGCCTTATGCAGTGGCGTTGGTGTTTTTGGCGGTGGCCATCGGGTTTCTGATCCGAATTCCAAGAGATAAATCGGTCACTTCAACTGGCGAAGACAAAAAATCGCAGATTTTTGCCGGATTCAAATTCATCTTTGCCCAGCCCGTGGTCTTGGGCGCGATCTCTCTTGATTTATTTGCGGTGCTGCTTGGCGGCGCCGTGGCTTTGCTGCCGGTGTTTGCCCGTGATGTGCTGGAACTGGGGCCATGGGGGCTAGGGCTGCTGCGCGCTGCACCCGGCATTGGCGCAGTGATTATGGCCGGTTATTTGGCTTCCGTGCCCATCAAAGACCATGCCGGCCTGTTCATGTTTGTTGGCGTGGCTTTGTTTGGCCTGTTCACGCTCACTTTCGGGCTTTCCACCGTCGCTTGGTTGTCGATTGTCTCAATGATGCTGCTCGGCGCAGCCGAAATGATAAGCGTTCAAGTGCGCGAAACCCAGATCCAGCTGTGGACGCCAAACGAAGTGCGTGGCCGCGTCAATGCGGTGAACGGATTGTTTGTCGGCGCTTCTAATGAGCTCGGCGAAATGCGCGCCGGCGCCATGGCCGCCGTCATTGGCGCAGTGCCCGCAGTAGTATTCGGCGGCATCGGCACGATCTTTGTGGCAGGCCTTTGGGCCTATGCGTTTCCGGCGCTACGGAAGATCAGGTTTTTAGACCGGCGCGGCGAAGTTTGAGATAGCCTATATCCATAGCGACAAGAATTTTTTGACCAAGCTCAACATTTCGAAGTTTTGCTGCCTGCCATTATCTCAACAATTAAACAATTCTGATATCGGTAACTGCGTACCGTTTGCCGCAATCCAGCATATTTGCCTGAGTGTTCAACGGTTCTCGGTTCTCTGCTTCAGGTTCAAGATGAAGGTCGAGATTTGCAGCGCAGATGAAGATGAGGGCGGTCGGCTATCGTTTTAGAAAAGATAGTTCTGTTTGTGTCTTTATGCCAAACACCACACCGAGAAACTCTTCCATCCAGTTCCGCAAACCATGGTCATGCAACAAACGCCCTTGCAAATGGTCGTGGCCTTTTTGGGCATTGGGCAAATCAAACCGATGTGCGCCTTTCACGGCCCAGCGGCGCATCATCACTTCGGTAAGTTCGCCATGAAACTGCACGCCCCAGGCATTATTACCAACGCGGTAGGCTTGATTGGGGTAAAGATCGGCGGTGGCGAGACGTTCAAAACCGGCGGGCAAATCAAAACCTTCGCTGTGAAAATGATAGACCATTTCCGGCCAATTGATCAGGTTTTGCCCGGCTGCGGTGGCGCGCAGCGGATACCAGCCGATTTCAACGCCGCCGCAGGGCGCACCCGCAACCCGCCCTCCGCATTGCTTGACCAGCATTTGCGCACCAAGACAAATGCCTAGAAGAGGTTTATCATCTTTGAGCGCCTGCCCGCAAAAATCGATTTCCTGTTTGATGTAACCCTCATCATCATTGGCACTCATAGGCCCGCCAAAGATAATGGCTCCATGATGATTGGCCAGTGTGGCGGGTAGAGGGTCGCCCAAAACCGGTCGGCGAATATCAAGTGCAAAGCCGCGTTGTTGTAATATCTGCCCGACACGGCCGGTGCTGGATGTTTCCTGATGCAGGATGATCAAAATCGGCAATGGTTGTGGTTGAAAATGGCGCGGCGCAAAGTTCATTTATGCGCCTTCGCCTTTTTTGCCACTCTTAACCCCGAACTTGACACTTTGGCGTATAGCAATGCGATCTACTTGCTCAACGCCAATCAATTCAGCAATACGCCACAAAATATGCCCTTCAAGTTCGCCGACATTACGGTCGGCTAACACCAGTTCCCACATTGTCGCAATAAAGGTCTGGCGCTGCGCGCGGTCAAGTGAGCGGCTCAAAATTTTGGTAAAGCGGTAAAAATCAACAGCTTCGCGGTCTGCGATTTCGCCTTGCGCAATGAGGGCCTCAGTTTCCGGCATGCTCAAACTGTAAGCCTCGCTGATAATCTCACGCAGACGGCCAATCTCATTGGCAGTGCGGATACCGTCGGCATCCACCAAATGCACCATAAGAGCCACCGCTGCGAGGCGTGGATCATCCGGATCAAGACCGGGTTTAGTGGAGCTAAGGCCCGCCAATTCACTTAAAAATTTTGTTATTTTATCAAACATCATCTTTGTCTTTGCAGCCGATTCGCAGCACGATTATGCTGTGATAAGGCAAATGTGCCAGTAGGGAGTGCAGAAAACCTTAAAACAGGCGGAATCCGCTTTTCTTTTTGGTAAGTGAAGCGTCTGCGACCGGCTTAAAGCCTGCGCTGCGCAAGGCGGTCTCAGCATCCAATGTTTCAGTATCCACTGCTTCCGCGCTTTCAACCTTAAGTGTCGTGACAGCTTCTGTTGTGACGGGTTCCTTTGTGACAGTTTCAGCAATGAGGGCAGGACCTTGGCTGACACGGTTGAATGTGGCTAAATCAATTTCAGGCGCGCCGCCACTGAGCAACATCACCGGAACCTTCCATTCGAATGCATCGAGCTTGCCACTGATTGGCGAGAACGGCAGCCAATGATCTGAAATCTGGCCATCGGCCACCCAAGCCGCATTGCGGGGCGCTTTAACCGCGCGTTGCAACCATTCGCGGACCCGGCCTTCATTGCCGGTTTCAGCCTCTTCAATATCTGCCAGCAACAACCACGCGCTTTCGCTTGGTGTTGATTTCAGGGCCGTCTCAACGGATTTTCGTGCAGCAGTATGCTCGCCAGCAGCCAATTGGGCCAAGCCGAGCGCCAAAAGACCAACAGAATTGCCGGGCTGTAAATTGACGAGTTCAGCGGCGCGTTTCATACGGTCGATGGCAGAATCACCTGACCGTGCATGCACATAGGTTTCTGCAATGTCGGGGTGTGGAGCAAGTTTCCACGCGGCTTCCAATATTTTTGCCCCTTTGCGCAATTCATCCATTTTGAATAATGCCCGGCCTGCCATGACAGAGGCAGGTACCAAATTTGGCGCTAAACGGTTGGCTTCAACGGCTGCGTTGCGGGCAGTGGCAGCATCTGAATCCATTGTGCTTATGGCTTTAGCCGTGAGCAATACTGCGCGCTTGCGGTCGTTGCCGGCTTTGTCAGCGCCAACCAGACGTTTGCGGCTATCGAGCAATGCCAGCGCCTTATCCCAAGCCCCATCGCGGGCATGGCCGCTCAGTGCGGCATCCGACGCCCAATCCAAACCCGGGGCGGCCTCAAACGCCTTTTCAGCAAAATGACGCGCAGCAATAGGATCATTCATCCGCGCGGCTTCAAGGTAAAGACCGCGCAGGCCCAACGCTCTGGTTTCGCCATTTTCGAGCATGGCTTCAAAACTCCTGGCGGCTTCAGCATTGTTTCCTTCGAGCAAGGCAACTTGCGCACCCAAATAATGGATGAGTGGCTCTTGATCAGCGCTGATAAAACTCGACGCCCGTGCAGCCAGTTTTTTTGCGGTTGCGCCATCGCCGGATCCAGCGGCAATCATGCCGGTGGACAAAGCTTGATAGCCACGGTCACGGCGGCGGGCACGGAAATAGCGCCGTGCTGATTGCGGGCCATCAATTACTGAACGCAGCAGCCACCACACCATCATAATCGAAGCGACGCCTGCCAGAAACACGGCGAGCGCTGTGGTCAAAGAGATTTCGTAGCGGGTGTTCAAAAATGTGACCACCAGATCACCCGGCCGGTCAGCCAGCCAAGCAAACGCCCAACCAAGGCCGAGAACAACAAGCAGAAATACAATGAGACGCGCCATGGTTCAGCCCCCCGCTTTCGGGGATGCCGCAAGCACCGCTTCAGCCATTAGCCGGTCGGCCTCAGCGCGGGCGTTGAAGCGATCCATGAATACGGCGCCTGCGCTCCGCGAAGAGGCTGGCAATGCCGCAAATTCAGCCTTCACAGCGGCATCATCGCTTTTGCTGAGCGCTTCACCCATTCGGCCAATCCGGGCGGCGGCTGTGTCGCCTTCAATCGTACCCACCGGTCTGACTTTGACGAGGCCCTTGGCGCTGTCGAAGAGCTTGGTCAACAAGGTTGCATTCGGGTCAACCGGTTCAGAGGCCGCCATCATCATTTGTGCCGCATTTTCAAATTCAGCTGTTAAATTCTGCCGTGTAGGCACGCCCAATGCCGCAA
>JANOPZ010000027.1:0-6219 GCA_031422195.1 Limoniibacter sp.
GTTGGTTCAACTTCTGGCTCTGGTGTTGGTTCAACTTCTGGCTCTGGTGTTGGCTCGACCTCTGGTTCAGGTGTTGGTTCAACTTCTGGCTCTGGTGTTGGCTCTACTTCTGGCTCGGGTGTTGGTTCAACCTCTGGCTCAGGTGTTGGCTCAACCTCTGGCTCAGGTGTTGGTTCAACTTCTGGCTCAGGTGTTGGCTCGACCTCTGGCTCGGGTGTTGGTTCAACTTCTGGCTCTACTTCTGGCTCAAGTGTTGGTTCTGCTTCTGGCTCGGGCGTCGGCTCTGTTTCCGGTTCCGGCGCAACGTTGGCTTCGTCTAGAGCAATTTGTGCGGCATCTACTTCTGCTTGCGCGGCTTCAACGTCACCGCCATTTTCTATCGCTTCATTCAATGCAACTTGGGCTAAACGCAAACGCTCAGATGCATCATCAACGCTCATTTCGACTGTCAGCACCAAGCTGTGCTTCGGTTGATCGACTATAAGCCGCGACAGCGCCAACGATGGAGTAACGCCAAACGCGAACAAAAATGGCAAGGCAGTTGAAAGCAGCAGATGTTTGCGAATCACGGTTTGGATCTCCAGAGACAAAATTTAGATAGAATCAATGTGGATGGGCAGAAATCGTTAGGTAAACTGCGCTGCTCAAACTTAGATGAATCGAGCTTGGCTGGCAAGAGCTTGCGATAACATATGTTCATATCGAATACGCAGCACTTCAATTGCACCAAACCGCTTCAAATGAGGCGTGATAAATTGCGAATCAAGCAAAGTGTATCCGCGCTCGTTCAAGCGTTCGACCAGTTTTACGAGGCACATTTTGGAAGCATCCGTTTCACGCGAGAACATGCTTTCTCCAAAAAACGCCGAACCCAATGAAATTCCATATAGTCCGCCAACCAAGCTGCCGCCTCGCCATGCTTCGACTGTGTGGCAAAGACCGCGCTTGAACAATTCGCCATAGGCGGTACGAATCGAACCGTTGATCCAAGTGGTTTCCCGCCCGGTTTTTGCTTGAGCGCAACCATCAATTACGGCGTTAAAATTGCTGCTAAATTTGAATTGAAGTTCGGTTGTCCGCATTGTGCGGGCAAGGCGTTTGGAGATATGAAAACCATCAAGCGGAAGTATCCCGCGTACTTCTGGCTTAATCCACATTAGTTCTTCTGAAGTGGCATCTTCCGCCATCGGAAACACGCCAATCATATAGGCCTTCAATACCAGATCGGGATCGAGCCAATCGCGCTCGCTTTGCAAAGCCGCCATAAATTATTCCTTGGCGGCAAGATATTTTTCAAGCCAATGAATATCATAATCACCGTTGGCAATATCCGGATTGTTCACAAGATCGCGGAACAGCGGCAGCGTGGTTTCAATTCCATCCACCACAAATTCGTCAAGCGCGCGACGAAGCCGCATCAGGCATTCAACGCGGTTGCGTCCATGAACGATCAATTTGCCGATCAATGAATCATAATAAGGTGGGACACGATAACCAGCGAACACACCGGAATCGACGCGGACTCCAAGGCCGCCCGGTGTGTGAAACTGCGTGACCAAACCGGGCGAAGGCGTAAAGGTACGGGCGTTTTCGGCATTAATGCGGCACTCAATGGCGTGGCCAAAAAACGTAACGTCCTTTTGCTTAACTGATAATCCTGCGCCAGAAGCAATACGGATTTGCTCGTTGACAAGATCAATACCCGTAATGGCTTCGGTGACAGGATGTTCTACCTGCAACCTTGTGTTCATTTCGATGAAATAAAACTCGCCGTTTTCATACAGAAATTCAATTGTGCCGGCACCACGATAGCCGAGGCCTTGGATGGCACTTGCACAAATATCACCAATTTTCTTGCGCTCTTCCGCGTTAAGTGCAGGTGAGTTTGCTTCTTCCCACACTTTTTGATGGCGGCGCTGCAATGAGCAATCGCGTTCGCCTAAATGGATACCGCCACCGAAACCATCGCCTAAAACCTGCACTTCAATATGGCGCGGCTTTTGGAGATATTTCTCCATATAAACCGCATCATCACCAAACGCCGACGCGGCTTCTGACTTGGCCGTGAGAATGGCTTCCATGAGCCCTGCTTCGTTGAGCGCAACCTTCATACCGCGCCCGCCGCCACCAGAGGCTGCTTTGATCAGCACCGGATAGCCGATTTCGGCTGCAATTCGCTTTGCGTCCTGCTCGTTTTCAACGGCACCAGCCGATCCCGGCACCACCGGGATACCCAAACGTTTTGCGGTGGCTTTCGCCTCAATCTTATCGCCCATAATCCGGATATGGTCAGACGTTGGCCCAATAAAAGTGATTTTATGGGCTTCGAGAATCTCAGCAAATTTCGCGTTTTCAGACAAAAATCCGTAGCCAGGATGCACCGCATCAGCTCCAGTGATTTCGCAAGCCGCTAAAATATCCGGAATATTCAAATAAGACTGGCGCGATGGCGGAGGCCCAATGCACACGCTTTCATCGGCAAGTCGCACATGCATCGCATCAGCATCCGCTGTTGAGTGGACCGCAACTGTGGCAATGCCAAGTTCTTTACAAGCCCGCAAAATACGAAGGGCAATTTCACCGCGGTTGGCTATTAATATTTTCTGGAACATGGGGCGCTGTTCACTCAATCACAATCAAAGGCTGACCAAATTCAACCGGATCGCCGCTTTCAACCAAAATCGCAGACACACGGCCCGTTTTAGCAGCTGCAATCTGGTTCATCGTTTTCATAGCTTCAATGATTAAAATCGTTTGACCTTCTTTCACACTGTCGCCCACTTCGCAAAACGTGGCGGCTCCGGGTGCAGGGGCGCGATAGGCCGTGCCCACCATCGGCGATTTTTGGGCATTAGCATTGTTTGGAGCAGCATTTGTGATCGTGGCGGGTGAAGCTATAACGGGCACGGCAGCCATTGGCATCGGCGCAAAAGCCTGCATCGGGGCCGCGGCAACCGCACGAGATAGGCGGATACGGATATCCTCGTGATCAACTTCAATTTCCGTCAGATTGCTCTGGTTCAAAATATCGGCAAGGTCGCGAATAAGGCGCTTATCAATGCCCGGGCGTTTGTCAGCCATGTTGGTTCCTGTTCAAGCTTTAGAAATGGTCGCGTCACGAAGGCTTGCCGCTGCCGTGATTGCCAGACTGTAACCTTCAATACCCAATCCTACAATCACACCCTTTGCGACAGCAGAAACATAGGAATGGTGGCGAAAAGCCTCGCGTGCGTGGATGTTAGAAATATGCACTTCAATGACCTTTGTATTTGCGCCTTTGATAGCGTCATGAAGCGCAATAGATGTGTGAGAGTAAGCGCCCGGATTAAGAATAACGAGGGTGCCGTTAAGGCCCGCGTCTTGCAAGAAGTTTACCAGTTCATGTTCAGCATTGGTTTGGCGAAAGTCGACATCAAAGCCATGCGCTTTGCCTGCTTCAATACAAATCGATTTCAAGCCATCGAGCGTCAACGCGCCATAGATCTCAGGCTCGCGAAGACCCAGCAAGTTCAAATTAGGACCATTTAGAACAAGAAGTTTTTGCAAAGCATTTCCATCGATCACACACAGCTATAATTGGACTATAGCGAGACTAGCCGGCAACAAAACCCGAGATGTTTCTTTTCCAGCGATTTTAGCGGATATCGTCAATTTGTCGTGCTAATTGATTTAATTCCAGCATTCAAAGCTTCAACGCCAACGGCTCCACTTACGATATCGTCGCCGATCACATAGGTTGGCGTGCCGGTAATTTTAAGTTCGTTGGCCAGAGCATAGGTTCGGCTAAAACCTTCATTGATGGTAGGCTTGGCCATTTCCACACGCAGTGCTGCTTCATCAGCCCCTAAGCCTTTGGCAATTTCAATCGTAACGGCTTCATCAGCCTTTTCGGGTGAGCTTAGAACTGCACTATGGAACTCAGCATATTTGGTCGGGTAAAGAACATTAAATGCTGCGGCCACAATATGGGCATCGGTCGAATCTGGCCCCAGAATCGGAAACGGCTGAAGGATTATTTTGACCTCAGGGTTGCCCTGTTGGACTACTATCATGTCTTCATGTGCTTTGCGGCAATAGCCACAATTATAATCGAAAAACTCAACCAGAGTTATTTTCCCATTCGGATTGCCAACAATCGGCGATGCCGGGTCCGAAATTAGCTTCGAGCGATTTTGCACAACAGCATTTTTGGCAGCTTCTGCCTCTTTAACAGCTTGAATTTGTGTGTATTTCTGTTGCGCTTCGACAACCACCTCTGGATGCCGCTCAAGGAAGCTGCGGATCGATTGATCTATAGCTGCATCATCGAGGTTGAGTTCGGGGGTGTCCAAGACAATAATTTCTGGCTCTGCCGGTTTTACACTGGCCGAAATACCTGCAAAAAATGCCCCGCCTGCAAGCACCACTGCACCAAGGCCGATCATATATTTATTCATAAAACGCACCCTGTAAGGCTCTCAAGTTTTTCACTTCTTGAATTTGATAATGTCTTGCGCCCTTTGCCACTCAGGTGACCCCTTGGGCAATTTGGTTTGGGCACGGATGGCAAATTTCTGGGCCTCTTGAAATCTTGCGCTATTAAAGTTCATTTCTGCGGTAGCCAACTCTGCTTCGCCAATTCTGCCGACGGCACCATAGGCTTGAGCCAATGCGCCATATCCATCAGCGCTGCGGGTATCATAGCTGACCCCGGTTTCGAGTGTCTTAATAGCAGCCTCTGTTTCGCCAGCTGCCAATAAAGCACGGCCTTGCTGAATGCGAATGAGACTTGCTCTCCCGGACATCAACTTAATGGCCTGCCCATAAGATTTTGCTGCGTCTTTCGGCTTGTTGGCACGTAGAAGCGCATCCCCCAAAATCTCATGGAAAAATGGGTTTTTTGAACGTTCTTTGACCAATGATTGAGCTTTTTTGACTGCGCTGACAGGGTCGCCCGATAGGGTGCTGAGAATAGCATCTCCATAACGGGCAGGCAGTGTTGCTTTGTCTTTGAATATCCGCCGCAGGGCTCCGGCACCGCCTGTGTAAGCGGCAATTTTTGCGCGCACCAAGCTATGTCGTTCCTGCAACGAAGGCTTGTCGAGTGTTTCAAAATATGGGCTTGCTGTTGCTTCAGTACGCAGCGCTTCAATACGCTCTCGCGGCATTGGGTGGCTCAATTGATAGGGGTCTAGCCCACTGTTGAACTGCATTCCTTTCGAAAGCCTTTCAAAAGTTGTAATCATTCCTTTGGCCGATTGACCGGTTTTCGTAAGATACACCACTGCACTTGCATCTGCTGCGCTCTCTTCACTTCGCTGATAGGCAAGAAGGCCGCGTTTTGCCAATTCACCACCTGCTGCCATAATGCCACTGCCAGCTTGCGCAATTCCGCTATCGCCGCTTGCAGCACCAGCAGCAATCGCTCCAACACCAATGAGGCTGGAAAGAATTGACATTGTACGCGCCGCATCCAGCTTTTCGCGCATACGAAACTGATGCCCTCCCGCGATATGTCCTGCTTCATGCGCCATGACGCCAATAATCTCGTTGGGCGATTCTGTGATCATTAGTGCGCCGGTGTTTATAAAAATCCGTCGCCCTGTCACAAACGCGTTAAAAGACGGGTCATTGACAATGATGATTTCAATACCGGAATTGGCAAGACCCGAAGCTTTCAATACGGGCGCTGCATATTCCCTTAACAGTTGTTCAATCTCTGCATCTCGCACCACGGCAATGCCGCCACCTTGCGCAAATGCCTGTTGCAAACCAAAGGTTATACCAAACGAAAATGCCAATAAAACGCGAAAAATGCGCGACAAATCAACGGATATATTGAGCTTTATCATCATGTCAATTTAACCAATAAAAAACGTGCGAGATAGCAAAATCATCATTGTAACAAGATTGTTAATACGGCGCATTTCAGGCAAAGCGCCCTCTTATAATTCAAAATAAGGTCTTACCCACTGTGCAACCTTCGAAACGCAGCGCCGTTCAACCATTTCTTGCGATGGACGTTATGGCAGAAGCGTTCCGGCGCAAAGCACAAGGTGAAAGCATTATTTCAATGGCCATCGGCCAACCGGCCGATCCAGCACCTTCAGCAGTGCGGCATGCCGCTGAAAAAGCAGCGCGCGACGGACGCATTGGCTATACCGAAGCGCTAGGGATGAACCAGCTTCGTGAGGCCCTCTGTCAACATTACTTCGATCACTACGGATTAAATGTGCCGGC
>JANOPZ010000028.1:0-7736 GCA_031422195.1 Limoniibacter sp.
CTACACATCACCCTCGATATGTTCGTCAATCGCCATCGATTCGAGAGTCCAAAATAAACACTGCCCGCGAATGCGGGGGCCTAGGCTTGTTTTCGGGGGTAGAATTACCGTTTGTTTGGAAGAAAAGTCTGGGTCCCCGCATGCGCGGGGATGACTAAACTTTCGGCCCTCATAAAAGCTGCCCAAATCAATTCCGTTCTTTATCAACCAGCTTGTTCTTGCCGATCCATGGCATCATGCCGCGCAGTTTTTCGCCTACTTCTTCAATCTGATGGCGGTCGTTCATGCGGCGGATGCCTTTGAAGCGTGCTGCGCCTGAGCGGTATTCTTGCATCCATTCAGAGGTGAATTTGCCGGTTTGGATATCGGTTAAAACCCGTTTCATTTCGGCCTTGGTTTCCGGCGTGATAATGCGTGGGCCGGAGACATATTCGCCCCATTCGGCAGTGTTGGAGATGGAATAGTTCATGTTGGCAATGCCGCCCTCATAGATGAGGTCCACGATCAACTTCACTTCGTGCAAGCATTCGAAATAGGCCATTTCCGGCGCATAGCCAGCTTCAACCAAGGTCTCAAAACCGGCACGGATGAGTTCAACCAAGCCGCCACAAAGAACAACCTGTTCGCCGAAAAGGTCAGTTTCGCACTCTTCGCGGAATGTGGTTTCGATAATGCCCGAACGTCCGCCGCCAACGCCGCAAGCGTAAGACAAGCCCAAATCAAGTGCGTTGCCGGAAGCATTCTGGTGAACGGCCACGAGGCAAGGCACGCCGCCGCCTTTGAGGTATTCGCCGCGCACCGTGTGGCCGGGGCCCTTTGGCGCAACCATCAACACGTCGATGGAGGATTTCGGCTCAATCAAACCGAAATGCACGTTAAGGCCGTGGGCAAAGGCAATTGCCGCGCCATCACGGATGTTCGGTGCAATGTCAGCTTTCCAAATATCGGCCTGCAATTCATCAGGTGTTGCCATCATCAGCAAATCAGCCCACTTGGCAGCGTCGGCGACCGTCATCACTTCAAGGCCGTCGGCTTCCACTTTTTTAGCAGTTGGCGAGCCCTCTTTTAGCGCAACGCGCAAATGCTTCGCGCCAGATTCTTTGAGGTTAAGCGCATGGGCGCGCCCCTGTGAGCCATAGCCGACGATGACAACTTTTTTCGACTTGATCAAATTCAGATCAGCATCGCGATCATAATAAACACGCATGGTTTTATCCTTTTAAGTGGGGTGAAATGTTGTGGCCATACAGGGCCATGAAGTGCTTGGTAGAGGCTTTCGCCTCGGTAGAAATTTGCGCCGGTTTCATCGGCAAATCATCGCCGAGCAGCAGCCGTATTTGAGTGTCGCGCAACACCAGCCCGAAATATGTGCGGAAGCAATCCTGAACATCATCAAACGCCAGTAACCCCGCATCACGCGCCGCAAGCAGCACAGGTTCTAATCGCAAAGCCATGGCATTGCGCCCGTTTTTCAAAACAATATCGCCAAGCTTGCTTTTACCCGAACCCGCATGGCTGACAGCCACACGGTTGAGCGCAATTGATGTGCCGCTTGAAATCACCGCCAGCCAATCCTTGGCAAAAGTCTCCAGCGTCGCCACCAATGCCTCACAGCTGAGCGTTGCTTTATCCACGACCGGCACATTCACCTTGGAGGCCTGCCAGCGCACGGTGGCGGTTAGCAAACCGTCACGGTCGCCAAACCATTTATAGAGCGTCTCTTTAGAGCACGATGCTCGCCGCGACACCGAAGTCATGGTCAAGGCATCGCCCTCTTCCACCAATGCCGCCAACGTCGCATCAAGCACCGCCTGCTGGCGCGCTGTAAGCTCCGACATGTCCACATGGCTGTTCATAAAGTGGCAATCTCGAAGCGTAACGAACGTTACGGTTCGGTCGATAGAAGAGAATGAAGGGAGTTGCAAGGGGTAACTTAAAGCCGGACACATATTGGCAAAAGACCGATTGCTTCCTTCAGCAAATTGACGATAACAAACACCAAATCGAAAAGGGCTTTTCTAAAATGGTCATTGAATGGCTCAAAATTCACGTGCCTGCCGCAAAGCAAGATGCTTACTTGTTTCACGATAAAGCCATCTGGTCTGATACATTGTCACGCTACCCCGGCTATATCGGCAAGTCAGTGTGGCATGAGCCCAACGAGCCGGATTATCTGGTGCTGATCATTTCATGGCACTCGCTGCGGCAATGGAAGGCCGTGCCGCAAGAAGTGCTCAATGAAACCGATGCCCGATTTGCTGCGGCGATGGGCGAAGTGTTTGAAATTGTCGAAGGCAAGCACTTCGACACGGTAAACTAAAACGAGAATTGAATCAGGCCACTGAGCGCGGCCTTGGCAGCGCATCAAGCCTGGTGCGCAAATAGTTTCTCGTTTGCTCATCATTGCTCAACGAAATAGCTTTGACATAGGCTTGCACGGCTCCTGCCACATCTCCGGCTTCCGCGAGCAAAGCGGCCAAACACGCCTGCGCCGGTTGAAACTCCGCCAAAATATCAACTGGAATTTGCCGCAGTGCTATCAGTCCGGCTTTTGCTCCTGCAATTTTTGATACCGCATAGGCCCGCGCCACCATCACACCACTGGTCGGGTAAAGCGCAACGAGGCCCTCATAGAGCCGCGCAATCGCCTGCCAGTTTGTTACTCCTGAGCGTCGCCGGTCAGTATGCACCGATTGGATGGCAGCTTCCAACTGAAACCGCCCGATTAAACGCAATTGTTCGGCGCGTGATAGGCACTGTGCACCGCGGGCAATAAATTGCGAGTTCCAAAGTGCGGGGTCTTGCACATCCAAGGGCACAAAATTGCCATTGGTATCGGTTTTCGCATCGGCGCGCGAAGCGGAAAAACAAATCAAAGCAGCAAGGCCAAGCGCTTCAGCCTCTTCTGGCAACAGCACAGCCAATAAGTCTGCCAGATGCAAAGCCTCGACGCCGCGATCTTCTGTCACATCGGCAATATCATCGAGCCCGGCACTATAGGCCCCGTAAATGGCTTCAAGCACAGCTTCCAAACGTTCCGGCCAACGTTCTTTGTCCGGGATTGAAAACGGAATGCCCGCATCGCGGATTTTGGTTTTTGCTCTCACAAGCCGCTGCGCCATTGTCGCCGAAGGAACCAAAAACAATCTGGCAATATCCGCTGCTTCAAGGCCAAGCACTGTTTGCATGATCAGCGGCGCACGAATGGTTTCATCAATTGCGGGGTGGGCGCAGGCAAACATCAATTTCAGGCGTTCATCTGGCACGTCATCAGTTTCTTGATTTGCGGGCACGGCAATCTCCATCGCCTCCCCGTTTTCATCGTAAAGGCTGGTTGATGTTCGGTTGAAATGAGATTTATGACGGTCAGTCATCCGGTTACGAGCCACTGTCATAAGCCAACCTTCCGGGTTTTGCGGCAGGCCGTCAACGGACCACTTTTCCAGTGCGGTCCGGTAGGCGTCAGAAACCGCATCCTCTGCAGCGGCAATATCCCGGCTGCGGCTGGCAAGCACCGCTACCAACCGGCCATGGGAGGCGCGAACGATCGTCGAAAGCCGCGCCTCAATAGATACAGTCAGGCTTATGATACTTGTCCCGATGGCATGGCCGAGGCACGAACCTCAACAAGGCCATATTGCGCCGCCGGGCATTTTTCGGCCCAAGCCATTGCGGCATCAAGATCAGCCACATCAATCACAAAATATCCGCCAAGCTGTTCTTTGGTCTCAGCAAACGGGCCATCTTGCACCATACGGCTGCCGCCACGCATCGAAATAGTTGTGGCTGTCATCGAAGGCTGCAACCAATCTGTATCCACAAAAACACCGGCTTCTTGCAGCGCACCGATATAGGCACCAAAAACCTGTAATTGTTGTTCCATAAATTCCGGTGGCAGATCGGCAAAATCGGCTTCGTTTGAATAAAGCATAAGAGTGTAACGCATGGTGGTTCTCCGTTTGAATAGTGTTGTTGAAGGTGGGTTTGAAGTCAATCAATGCAGGATCTGATTAGGCCGCAATGCGGTCCATGTTTTTCAGACCGAGTTCATAGTGTGGCCCGAGCATGCCATCCATGAACATGCCGAACACGCGGCCCATCGGGTTCATGCCGAATTTGCTGGTGACTGACCAATTAACGCGGGTTCCGCCATTTTCAGGTGTCATGGTAATGGTCTGAACCGGCTTACCCATAAACCCGAGGTCGATCTGGAAGGTCACAGACTTATTGGTTTCAATTGCACTGATCGTCGATGTACCTTTGCCGTCTTTGCTCTCGAAGGCAAACCCGGCGCCAACGCCAGCCTCGGGACCAAAAGGTGTGGCTTTCAAATTCGGGTCCATATCTTTGTACGGATTAAAGGTCTGGTAACCCGCCGTGGATGACACAGCGGCAAAAACAGCTTCAGGTGAAGCTTTGACAAATCCGGAACGTTCAACCGTTTTGGACGACGGCAGCAAAAACGGTACGGCAACGATTACAGCGGCTGCGATAGCGGCGATTTGGAGGTAGCTGGCCATAGTGAATTCCCCTTTTAATTGTGCGAGAGCAACATCGCTTTCATAACCATGACGATTGGAGACAGCCCCAATCGACAATGATCGACAATTATTTTGAGAATAATTCACAAATATTACAAGACACTGATTTTATTGAGAAAATATTTTCTACAACGACCAATCGTCTTCTAAATCAGCACCTGGGTGCCAATTTCCACCACGCGGCTGGTCGGCAGGCGGAAGTATTCAGTCGCATCAGAGGCACTACGGGCCATAGAGATGAATAATTTATCCTGCCAAAATGGCATGCCGCTGTCGCGCGTGGCTTTAAGTGAGCGCCGCGATAGGAAAAATGAGGTGGACATTACGTCAAACTTAAAGCCTGCTTTGCGGCATAAGCCAAGCGCACGCGGCAAATTGGGATTTTCCATATAGCCAAAACGCACGGTGATCCTTTGGAACAAGTCGCTCACCGGCTCTATGATTACCCGCTCATTATCCGGCACACGCGGGCGTGGCTGTGTTTCAACGGTCAAAATAACATTATGCTCGTGCAGCACTTTGTAATGCTTCAGGCTGTGCATGAGGGCGGTAGGTGCACTTTCCTTATCGCTGGTCAAAAATATTGCAGTACCCGGCACCAAGGATGGCGCTTTCTTCGCAAAATTGCGCATCAGCAAGTCAAGTGGCACTTCGTCTTTTCGGGTTTTGGCCGACAAAAGCTGTGTGCCTTTGATCCACGTCACCATACAGAGCAGTAGAACAGCGGCAACCAAAATAGACACCCATCCGCCGTGCAGTACCTTGAGCAAGTTGGCATATAAATAAGCCGCATCAATAATAGCAAACACCGAGCACAAAGCGACGACCGGCCACAGCTTCCAGCCCCAAACCCGATGCATCACAACGGCCAGCATAAACGCAGTCATCAGCATCTCGCCGGTAACAGAAATGCCATAGGCCGCAGCCAAACCTTCCGATGATCCAAATCCGATCACTAACAACAACACGCCAATCAGCAAAATTTGGTTGACGCGCGGGATATAAATCTGGCCTGATTGGCCCTCCGATGTATGGCGGATTTCCATGCGCGGTAGCAAACGCAACTGAATGGCCTGACGCACCATTGAAAATGCGCCAGAAATGACGGCTTGGCTGGCAATAACGGTGGCAAGTGTTGCTAAAATAACCAGTGGCAGCGTTGCCCAAGAGGGCACCATCTCAAACAATATCGGCCCAACAGGCCTGCCGCTGGCCATCACATAAGCGCCCTGCCCAAAATAGCTCAGCAGCAGGCACGGCAACACCAGTATATACCACGCGATTGCAATGGGCTTGCGGCCAAAATGGCCCAAATCGGCATAGAGAGCTTCAGCGCCAGTCACAGACAAAAACGCTGCACCAATAACAATAATGGCGACGTCGCCGTGGTTGTAGAAAAATCGAATAGCCTCATACGGGTTGATCGCCCAGAAAACACCAAGGTCGTCAAAAACGTGGATAAACCCAATCAGGCCGATCGTAAGAAACCAAATGACTGTTACCGGGCCAAAAATGCGTGCAACTTTAGCAGTGCCATAACTTTGAACGGAAAACAGGCCTATCAAAATCACGACTGTTATCGGAACAATATAGGCTTCAAGGGCCGGAACTGCGACTTTAAGGCCTTCTACCGCCGACAAAACTGAAATGGCAGGCGTAATAATAGCGTCGCCGAAAAACAATGATGCACCGACCATGCCTGCAAAAAGCACCAAAGGCGCAAGTCTTCCGGCATTGCTGCCCGCCAGTGCCATCAATGACAGCGACCCGCCTTCACCCTTATTGTCCGCACGAAGGACAAACCCAACATATTTAAGCGTAACAATAATCATCAGCGACCAGAAAATGATCGACATCACGCCAATAACATCGGCACGTAATGGCACGCCGTCGCCAGAAACTGCTTTAATTGTTTCGCGCAAAGCATAAATCGGGCTGGTGCCAATATCGCCGTAAACAACGCCGATCGCGCCAATCGTCAGGGCTGCCATACCCTTATTTGAATGGCTGCTAGGATGTGCGTTTGCATCACTGTTACCAGTTGCAGGTGTCGTATCGTCGCTTGCACTCAATTGGAGCGATCCTAAAAGGCGCGGGTTGTGCGCCGCGGGTTGCTACTCCTGTTGCGCGTGCGTTGCAATAAGCCGTTAAGCCTATTGACGCTTCGTCATATCAAGCGTTCGCGATTTCAATTCAACCAAGCGCCCTAACAAACCGCCGCACAGTCTCAGCCATACCATATTCAAGCATATCGCAGGTCAGGCCATGGCCTATGGAAACCTCAAGCAAATCTGGCACATGTTTGGCCAACAACGGCAAATTAGCGACAGTCAAATCATGGCCGGCATTAACGCCAAGGCCAGCCATTCGCGCAAAGCCGCTTGTGCGGCCCAAAAGCGCCGCTTGCACTTTTGCCGCATCCGCATCTAAAAAGGTCGAACCATAAGGCCCGGTATAAAGCTCAATCCGGTCAGCGCCGGTGGCTTTAGCCGCTTTAATTGCGGCTTCATCGGCATCAGGGTCGCAAAACAGCGAAACGCGCATCCGGTTTGATTTGAGCCGCTGCACAGCATTGCGCAAGCGGTTGGCATTGGCAGCAAAATCCCAGCCATGATCAGACGTCGCCTGCGACGGATCATCCGGTACTAGGGTTACTTGCTCGGGCTGGTGTCTTTCGCAGAGTTCAAGAAAATCATCTGACGGATAGCCCTCAATGTTAAACTCGGCGTTTGGAAATTCATCATCGATCAATGCCCGAATGGGTGCCAAATCAGAAAACCGGATATGCCGCTCATCGGGCCTTGGGTGAACCGTAATACCATGCGCGCCAGATTGTAGGGCAATGCGCGATAAATGCACCAGATCCGGCCAAGGCAAGTCGCGCCGGTTACGCAAATAGGCAATGGCATTGATGTTGACGGATAGATTGGAAGGCATCGGCGACACTCAAATTTACATACCCTTTATGTGCGATCACGGGTGGATTACGTCAACGGGTGGAGGCAAGAGAATTGTGATGGAGACATTAGGGTTGCTATTTACCCCCACCCCTAACCCTCCCCTCAAGGGGGCAGTGTTTACATTCGACTGTTTTTCTTGTTTTGCTGTTCGAGTGATTTGGCTTTTGCAGGAGATTGGAAATGGCGTGTCCAGCATGTGCAAGTGAAGTATTTATCAAGTCCGGCCCAAAGAATG
>JANOPZ010000029.1:0-17790 GCA_031422195.1 Limoniibacter sp.
CCCGTGAAAAACGGGGAGAAGGAGAAGAAAGAGCCTGACTGCCAGTTGATAAAGTTTGAAAGCACCCCCCTTTACCTTCTCCCCGTTCTTCACGGGGAGAAGGTGGCCCGAAGGGTCGGATGAGGGGTTACTTTAAAACAAGAGTGAGACATTCTGCCCTCTTGAATGAACCTGTTTCAAACACGATTTCAAAATCATGAAAGCGCCCCAAAACTGCCACGATATGACTGAACTTCGAGCTGCCATTGACGAGCTTGATAGCGGAGTTATTAAACTCCTTGCAACACGCGCAATGTATATTGACCGTGCGGCGGAACTCAAATCCGTCAACGGTTTGCCAGCCAATATTCCTGCCCGGGTGGAAGAGGTTGTGGCAAAGGTAAAAGCCAACGCGTCGCGTGAGGGCCTCGATCCGGATTTGGCTGAACAGCTGTGGCGGAAATTGATTTCATGGTCGATTGCACGCGAAGAGCGCACGCTTAACGCCGAGCGCAAACATTCAAATGCTCCCTTGCGTGAGAACAACACCCGCGCTAACGTCGATATATGAATAATCGTCGCGTTAACAATGCATGGTGGTGGCGGGCAGCTTAACGCGGCCGCTGAACGTGTGTTTTGACGTTTCATGTTTTGGGGCCGCCGCTGACACCAGCTGGCGGCTTTTGTTTGCCGGTTGATCACGTAGTTGAGGGTTTGGGATAAATGACCGGTAAAATGATTGATGGATCCGTTGAAACCTATGTGACGGAAGGCGGCGTCAAAGTCAGCCGGTCGCGCCATAAGGTTGCTTATGAAGGCGCGATGGGGCCTTACATTGATGGACTTGACACCCGGCGCGGCGCGGTTTTTTCTTCAAACTATGAATATCCGGGGCGCTATACACGCTGGGACACAGCAACCATTGACCCTCCTTTGATACTCACATCCAAGGGCCGCGATGTGGTGATTGAGGGCATTGGCCCGCGCGGCGCGGCGTTGATCGGCATGATTGCACCTGCGCTTGGCCACATGGCCGAAGCAACGATCAAAGAGCATTTACCGCAACTGTTAAAGCTGCGAATTCACGAGGCCGTTGGCATTATAACCGAGGAAGAGCGTTCGCGCGCGCCCTCGGTTTTTAGCGCATTGCGGGCCATCGTAAACCTATTCCGCTCGCTCGAAGATGCAAATCTGGGCCTGTTTGGCGCGTTCGGCTATGATTTGTGTTTCCAGTTTGATCCAATTGAGTTCAAAACACCGCGGCCCGACGACCAACGTGACTTGGTGTTGTTTTTGCCTGATGAAATTCTGGTCGCCGACCATTATTCAGCGCAGGCTTGGGTTGAGCGCTATGATTTTGCTGCCAGCGGGTTTGATACTGCGGGCAAGCCCCGCGTGAAAGTTGAAGTGCCGTTCACAGCCTCAACCAAAACACTTCCGCGCGGTGACCATCGACCTGGCGAGTTCGCAAAATTGGTGGATGTAGCGAAAGAAAGTTTCAAGCGCGGCGATTTGTTTGAAGTGGTGCCCGGCCAAGTGTTTTATGAGCAGTGCCGGTCTGCCCCTTCCGCTATTGCCCGCAAACTTAAATCTTCCAATCCGTCGCCCTATTCGTTTTTCATCAATTTGGGTGAGGACGAATATCTGGTTGGCGCGTCGCCCGAAATGTTTGTGCGCGTTAACGGCCGCCGCGTTGAAACCTGCCCGATTTCCGGCACGATCAAGCGCGGACTGGATGCTATTGAAGATTCAGAACAAATATTGAAATTGCTCAATTCAAAAAAGGACGAAGCTGAGCTGACTATGTGCTCAGACGTTGATCGCAACGATAAAAGCCGCGTGTGCGAGCCCGGCTCCGTGCGCGTGATCGGCCGCCGCCAAATTGAAATGTATTCACGCCTCATCCACACGGTTGACCACATTGAAGGGCGACTTCGGCCTGACCGCGATGCGTTTGACGCGTTCTTAAGCCACGCTTGGGCCGTAACCGTCACCGGTGCGCCAAAACTCTGGGCGATGCGCTTTATTGAGCTCCACGAGCGAACGCCGCGCGTTTGGTATGGCGGCGCTGTGGGGATGGTTGGCTTTAACGGCGATATGAATACCGGCCTGACATTGCGTACTGTGCGCATTAAAAATGGCGTTGCTGAAGTGCGGGCGGGCGCAACTTTACTGTTTGATTCAAACCCGGAAGAAGAGGAAGCCGAAACGGAACTAAAGGCTTCAGCCATGCTCGCTGCCATTCGTGATGCAGGCAAAACCAATGCTTCTGCCACATCGCGCGAGGCCGCCAAAGTTGGGGCGGGACGACGCATTTTACTGGTCGATCACGAAGATAGCTTTGTGCATACATTGGCCAATTATTTCCGCCAAACGGGAGCTGAAGTGACCACAGTTCGATCGCCGGTTTCAGACCAAGTTTTTGATCAGTTCAAACCCGATTTGGTTGTGCTTTCACCCGGGCCCGGCTCACCCAAAGATTTTGATTGCGCCGCAACCATCAAAAAAGCCCGCGGGCGCAATTTGGCGGTGTTTGGCGTTTGCCTTGGCTTGCAAGCGCTTGCGGAAACCTATGGCGGGGAACTGCGCCAATTGGCTGTACCGGTGCACGGAAAGGCCTCACGCATCCGCGTGATGCGCAACTCGATGTTATTTTCTGGCCTCCCGCCCGAAATTGCAGTCGGGCGTTATCATTCCTTGTTTGCAGACTCAGTTCGCCTGCCGCGCGGGTTTGATGTAACAGCTGAAACCGATGATGGGGTGATCATGGCGATTGAGCACCGTTCAGAACCGATTGCCGCCGTGCAGTTTCATCCTGAAAGTATTATGACACTTGGCCATGATGCCGGGATGCGGATCATTGAAAACGTGGTTGCACACTTGCGGTGATTTGCTGTTTCATCAGCAATATCAGATCATTAGTCATCCCCGCATTTATTGCGGGGACCCAGACTTGTTTTTGATTTCGACGGATGAAGAAGTAAGTCCAGGCCCCCTCACAAGGAAGAGGCGGGGGTGACTAAAATTCAAAAACTGGTGGCTTGCGAAGACAAGAAAGCATGGATATCTTATTACAATGTTGTTTACCGCCCGCGCCAGTATTATCGTTCTGACCCAAAGCTCATTGAAGCTTCTTGGCGCTGCGCTGCTGCTTACCACGCTTAATAGCGGTCGTCGGGTCTGACTTTCAACAGAGCACCCGGTGGCCGTAGAGCCGCCGAATTCTTGGTTGCTCGATTGCTCTCTTGATCATCACCCCGAAAGATTGCATTGCCACGCAGGACACGCGTTGGCGTAAGTAGGTTTAAAAATGACAAATCAAAACCCAAATTTTGGCCATATGCCAAGCGCTTCTAACAAGTACCAGCCTTATAAGGGCGTTTCTGTGCCAGACCGGCAATGGCCTTCAAAAACCATCACGACACCGCCGATCTGGTGTTCTGTAGATTTGCGCGATGGCAACCAGGCGTTGATTGACCCGATGGGGCAAGAACGCAAAGAGCGCATGTTCCGCCTGCTGCTGGATATGGGTTTCCGTGAAATCGAAATTGGCTTCCCGTCTGCTTCGCAAACTGATTTTGATTTTGCCCGTTGGTGCATTGAACAGGGTAACGTGCCGCTGAACGTGTCCCTTCAAGTGCTTGTGCAATGCCGCAAAGAATTGATCAAGCGCACGTTCGAAGCGCTCGAGGGCGCGCACAAACCTATCGTCCATTTTTACAATTCGACCTCTGAATTGCAGCGCCGTGTTGTGTTTCAGCAAGATATCAAAGGCATCAAACAAATTGCCACTGATGCCGCCAAATTGATCACCGATATGGCTGCCAAAGCTGCACAATCTTCAGGGCATGGCGGCTATCGTTTCCAATATTCACCGGAAAGCTTTACCGGCACTGAAATGGAAGTGGCGCTTGAAATTTGTAACGCTGTCACTGAAATCGTGCAGCCAACACCGGATAATAAATTAATATTGAACCTGCCGTCGACGGTTGAAATGTCCATGCCCAATTTGCATGCCGACCAAATTGAGTGGATGAGCCGCAATTTGGACCGGCGCGATTCGATTATTCTGTCGCTGCATACGCATAACGATCGTGGCACTGGCATTGCCGCAACCGAATTGGGCTTGCTGGCCGGTGCCGACCGCGTTGAAGGGACTTTGCTGGGCAATGGCGAGCGAACCGGCAATGTGGATCTCGTCACACTGGCGCTCAACATGTTTACACAAGGCATTGACCCGATGCTTGATTGCTCCGATCTGCCGCGCATCAAAGCGGTGTTCGAGCATTGCAACCAGTTGATGGTGCCAGAGCGCCACCCCTATGTTGGCGAACTGGTTTATACTGCGTTTTCAGGCTCGCACCAAGATGCCATTAACAAAGGCATGAAAGCGCGTGCGATTGCCAATTCGCCGCTGTGGGAAGTGCCGTATTTGCCGATCGATCCTGAAGATGTTGGCCGCAGCTATGAAGCGATAATCCGCATCAATTCTCAGTCTGGCAAAGGCGGTGTCGCTTACATTTTGCAGGCCGATTATGGCATTAATCTGCCGCGCGGCATGCAGGTGGCTTTCTCAAAAGAAGTGCAAAAAGTGGCAGACGCCGACGGCAAAGAAATGGTGTCGAAACGCATTCATGATTTGTTTTTGCAAACCTATGTCGAACAAACTGGCGCGCGGCTCAAATTCGTTGATCATCATACATCGCCCGACACATCACATCCCGGTAGCCGGGTGATGGAGGCCGCCATCATGGATAACGGCAGTGAAATCGTGATCAAAGGGCGCGGCACCGGCCCAATTGACGGTTTTGTGGATGCGCTCGTAAACCATGTTGGCATATCGTTTTCAGTGGCGGATTATTCTGAGCATTCCTTGCAAACTGGCTCAAACGCAGCGGCGATTTGTTATGTCGAACTCGATCTTGGCGGCGCTCTACCCAAAGCCTATGGCGTGGGCATCAACACCAATATTGTGTCGGCTTCGCTCGAAGCCATTGTGTCTGCTATCAACCGCGTCTTGGAAAGCGGGCCCGGCTGATGCACCTCAACCGGTATGAAATTACTGGCAAATCCAAGGCCGCCAAAATCGTTCTTTTACATGGTTTTGGCGGGCAAGCCCTGCAGTGGAAACCGTTGATGAAGGCCCTTGAGGCAGAGGGCCTATCAAGTCTGGCGTTTGATTTGCCCGGCCACGCAGGATCATTGAATTATCCTGAAGCTGGATCAGCAAAAGTTGGTGCGCAGGCCGTAATTGCAGCGCTTGAAGGCGAAGATCCTTGCCACTTTGTCGGGCATTCCTTTGGCGGTGCGGTGATTGCTTTGGCCGCGTTGTTTAGGCGGGATTTAATTGCCAGCCTAACGTTTCTTGCGCCCGGCGGCTTTGGAGCTGAAATCAATGCAGCTGTGCTCAAACAATTTGGCGCAGTGCGACTGCGCCCTGAGTTAATGGATGTGATAAGCCAGTTTTATGCGCCGCGTTACCCTATTGCGCGTTCAACGCTTGACCGCTTTTCCGGTTTTCGCATGCGGGGCGGCCAAACTGAAATGATGATCAAAATTAGTGAGATGATCACCACACCCGAAGGCATGCAAGGCACATTGCCGCTTGCCAAAATAGCGGCGCTGAGCATCCCGTCGACCGTCATTTGGGGTGACAAAGACAAGATTGTACCGGTCAGCCAAGCCTATAATTTGCCAGATGCCGAAGTGAATGTTTTGCCTGACGTTGGCCATACGCTTTATGAAGAAGCGTTTGATGTGGTGCGCAATTCAATCATTGATTGCGCAATAGTAGCAGAGAGGTAGCCACGATTATCGCCTTGCCTTCGCCAGAATGTTAACCTACCGTTCACCATAAGTTTCATGATGAAACGAAAATGTGCGGGCAAAAATGAGCGACCAACCCAAAAAATCAGGTAATGTGATTGCGCTTGACGAGGCGATCCGCGAAATTCGTTTGAACGCGGCTGAACGTGGCGATGTGGTGGTAGAACTACGCGAAGCGTCGCGCGCGCGGATGGAATTGTTGGCAACTGAATTGGAGCCAACAATTCAATCGGTGCCCGCCGAAGATGATCAGTTTGATTTTGCGCTTTCCTCCGGCCAAAACCCACGTCTGTTTGTCGATTCAACCGCCCATATCGGCCTTGCACGTGACCGAATGACCTATCGCTTTGTGCGAGACAGCCGCTTGGGCCGTGTTGTATTGGAAGAAAGCCGCGATCTTAAAACAATTGCCGACCGGGTGACCCGTTATGTCGCCGAGCGTATTGTCGAGCGCCAACGCATGATGGACGGGCCAGTGACCGATTTGGCAAGATCCGCAACACATTTTGCTGAGGGTTCAACGGCAAATGCCGCACCAACACCTGCTACTGTTCAATCCAATGAAGGCGTCAGTGATTTTATGCTCGGCCTGATTTGGTTTTTGATCGGCAGTGTTGCGGGCGCAGGTGCGCTTTATCTTTGGCTAAGCGGTCTGTTGAAAGGCGTTTTTTAGCCAATTTTTATCCGCTCAAGCGCTTCAATATCATTGTCGGCATTGACAATTTGATGGCGGATAAGGCTGATTGAAAATCCGTCCTGTTGGCGTTCAATTTGAAATTCATTCCATCCGGCAGCAGGCCGCTTACCGCCATATATTTGCCCGGCTGCGCTGACGCTAACCACCGGCACACGCGTGTTATCAGGCCCTGATATCCAGTTGAGTGTTTGCAAATGTGTATGGCCATGCAGCACCAGTTCAGCACCTGCTTCTTTGACAGCGCGTTGAAATTTGCGGATACCATAGAGCCGCTTAGCACGTGAGGCTGCACCGCGGACAGGCGGATGGTGGATCATAACCACGCGGCAAAGACCCTGTTTGCCGGTTTCTTCCAGGACAGTTTTCAATGCCAACATCTGTCGTTCAGAAACATGGCCAGCTGCAATAAACACTGGCGTTGCCCGTGCCGAGTTAACGCCAATCAATGCGACGTCGCCGCGAATGCGCAGTGACGGAAACTTGGGTTCTTGCACATCGCCAATAAACTCCCGCAAATTTTCAGTGGTTTTTTGCAACGCACCAACAACATAAGCATCGTGGTTGCCGGGCACATAAGACACATCCTTTGGCTCACCCAAAGCATCCATCCAGAGTTTTGCTGCTGGCAGTTCGGCGTCAAGCGAAAGGTTCACCAGATCACCGGTCATCGCTATATGGTCTGGCAGAGCTTTGTGAAGGTCATCGATGACAGCTGTCAAAACGCTGCTGCCAAGTGATTTAGCACGGTTGCGCCGCCAGTTGATGTACCCTGTAATGCGCTTGGTCATCAAATCGCGCCGACGAAAATGCGGCAACGGGCCAAGGTGAACATCAGATATGTGCGCTAATCGGAACATAGTGTACTTCTACCCGAAGCACGTTAAGGCGTCACCTGTCAGTTTAATGTGTTGCAGGCTTTCAATGCGATTTTTGTTTTTCCGTTTGCGCAACAGAGCGTTTCATATCTTTTTTCTCCTGACACGCCCAATGACTTTGGGTGCGCGCGTGATGCTGTTTAATGAGAACGGTGAAATCTGCCTGATCAAACACAGTTATATTGATGGCTGGCAGCTGCCGGGCGGCGGCGTTGATACTGGCGAAACCATTGGCAACGCAGCAGCACGTGAATTGGCGGAAGAGGCGGGCTTTCAGCCTGTTGAACCCATGAGCCTATTTGCCGCATATAAAAACGAGAACGTCAGCAGGCGAGACCATGTTTTGCTTTACGTCTGCAGGCATGCCGAACCCATTGCCGGCTTCAAAATTGATGGCCTTGAAATTGTAGATTGCCAGTTTTTCGCACCCGATAAACTGCCGGAAGATACGACAATGTCTACAAAAAGGCGTATTGCTGAAATCGCCGGTAAGATAGAAGTTGATCGTTATTGGTAGGCTAAAAATCCCCTGCGCCTCATCCTTCATGGCCCTTGCGCTAACAGATATGACAGTGTGTAGTGTCAAGTTAAGATGACAGTTCACCAGACCATTCAAAACGAAACGCTGAGCGACCCAAGGCCACACGCAGTGGTGATTGGCTCAGGCTTTGGCGGGCTTGCAGGCGCTATTCGCCTCGGCGCACGCGGCTACCGCGTCACTATTGTCGAACGCATGGACCGTATCGGCGGGCGAGCAGCACGCTTTGAGCAAGACGGCTTTACGTTCGATGCAGGCCCCACAATCGTCACCGCTCCATTTGTGCTCGAAGAACTTTGGGCGCTGTGCGGCAAAAGCATGGCCGACCACGTGAGGCTTAAAGCACTCGACCCGTTTTATTCCATCCGTTTCAACGATGGCACAGTGTTCAACGCCACGGGCGACACCGCGCGTATGGAAGCAGAAATCGCAAAGTTTGACCCGATTGACGTCGCGGGCTTCAGGCGTTTTTTGGTTGAGAGCGAAAAAAACTTCCGTGTTGGCTTTGAGCAAATGGTCGATAAGCCGTTTACCACGGCCTGGTCGATGGCAAAAATGATGCCGCATTTGATCATGCGCCGCGCCGACCGCTCGGTCTATAACCTCGTTAAAAGCTACATCCGCAACGAGAAAACCCGTATTGCACTGTCATTTCACCCGCTGTTTGTGGGTGGCAACCCAATGGCCACCAGCGGTGTGATGTCGCTGATTTCCTATCTCGAAAAGCAACATGGCGTGCATTACGCTTTTGGCGGCACCCATGCTTTGGTGCTTGGCATGGCTGAATTGATCAAAGGCCAAGGCGGACGCATTCTCACCAATGCTGGCGTTAAGGAAGTTCTGGTTGATGAAACAGGCACGGCAACCGGCGTGATGCTGGATAGCAATATCACCATCCGCTCTGATATCGTTGTGTCAAACGCCGATGCGGCAACCACCCATGCACGGCTTGTGCCCGCAAAGTGGCGCGGCAAATGGAGCGAAAAGCGCGTTACCAAAGCCCGCCATTCTATGAGCGTGTTCTTATGGTATTTCGGCACCAATAAGCGCTTTGAAGATGTCAGCCATCATATGGTTTTGATGGGCCCGCGCTATCAAGGCCTCCTCAACGATATCTTCAACCGAAAAATTCTTGCCGATGATTTCAGCATGTATTTGCACCGGCCAAGTGCGACCGACCCGTCGGTTGCGCCGGAAGGCTGCGACGCATTTTATGTGCTGGCCCCCGTCCCTAATTTGCAAAGCGGCGATGACTGGGAAAAATTGAGCGAAACCTACCGTCTCAAAATCGAAAAAGAACTGGAAGCGACCGTGCTGCCCGGGCTTTCAAAGCACGTTGTCACCTCAAAAGTGCTGACACCGCTTTATTTCAAAGACACCCTGCAATCATGGGCTGGCGCCGCGTTTTCGCTGGAGCCAACTTTGTTTCAACTCGGATGGTTCCGGCCTCATAATAAGCACGACACCGTTAAAAACCTTTATTCCGTTGGTGCGGGTACCCACCCCGGTGCCGGTATGCCGGGCGTGATTTCCTCGGCAAAAATCTTGGATGTTGTTGTCCCGCATGGTTCAACCTTAGTGAAGGCGGCTGAGTAACATGAACGCAAATGTGAGGTTTGAACTCGACCCTGCCTTGCACGCGGCCTGTGTAAAATCGATCCGCGCCGGTTCCAAAAGTTTCCACGCCGCCTCGCTGTTGCTACCCTCACGCGTTCGCCTGCCTGCCCGCGCCCTTTATGCGTTTTGCCGTGCGTCTGATGATTTGGTGGATGACGGCCCCGCTGACACTTGTGGAACCCGTTCCAACGCCGCACGGCTGCGCTTGCGCCTTGACGCTGTCTATTCCGGCATACCCGGAGACGCCGTTGAAGATCAGGTTTTTGCAAAGGTTGTCGAAGCCTTCCAAATTCCGCGCTGCGTGCCAGACGCATTGGTTGAAGGTTTTGAATGGGATGAAACAGGCCGCATTTACGAAACCATTGACGATCTTTGCGCTTACGCTGCGCGCGTGGCTTCAACGGTAGGCATTATGATGACGCTGATTATGCGTGGCCGCGAACGCGCTGTTTTGGCCCGCGCTGCTGATTTGGGTTTTGCGATGCAGCTCACAAACATCGCGCGCGATGTTGGCGAAGATGCGCGGCGTGGCCGCCTGTATCTGCCGCGCCAATGGATGCGCGAAGCCGGGCTCGACTCTGATCTTTGGTTGGCCAACCCTGTTCACAATAAGCAGCTAAGCACAGTTGTTGCACGCCTGCTTGAATTTGCCGCCAGTTTCTATGACCGGGCATTAACAGGCGTTGGCGGCCTGCCCATTGATTGCCGCCCTGCCATCCGCAGTGCCGCATATATCTACCGCGATATTGGCCGCGAAGTGGCCAAAGCTGGCTTTAACGCGGTTGACAGCCGCGCCCATACGTCGAAAAATCGTAAAATTGAACTGATCGCTTTAGCCGCCATGACGCCATTTCAATTATCACCGGTTTTAACCGCGCCCACGCACCCATCCGGCCAATTTCTGGTTGACGCCAGCGCTGCGCGCGAACGTCTGACTCCGCGCGGATTGGATGCAAAAGCAGGACGCTTGATTGAGTTGATGGCACTCAGCGAACAACGCCGCAAACTGGCCGACGCGCTGTAACCGGCCATGAGCACACTTTCAAGTTACGCCGGACTGATTGAAGTGGCCCTCGTCTTTGTAGGCGTTACCGCTTTTGTCTGGTGGCAAATGCGCGAATTAAAACGCGATGTTGCGGCACGGGAAGCAAGGGAAGCGGCGGAGCGCAACGCTAACGCTTCTGACACCACAAAAGTCCAATCATAGTCATTCCCGCCGCCTGTCTGTGCGGGGGCCAATCTAATCAAGCGACGATTTTATGCCCGCACATCCACCACAACGCGGCCCTGCACTTGACCCTTCAAAATCGCCGCACCCAGCGCGGGCAAATCGCTGAGCGTTGCAGGCGTCATCATCGTTTCCAATTTATCCAGCGGCAAATCTGTGGCGATGCGCGCCCAGGCTTTGACGCGATTTTCATAGGGCTGCATTACGCTGTCTATGCCCAGCAGATTCACGCCGCGCAGCAAAAACGGAATGACTGTTGCAGGCAAATTCGCGCCGCCAGCCAAACCGACGGCGGCCACCGAAGCGCCATATTTCATTTGGCCGAGAATTCTGGCCAGCATTGCGCCGCCAACCGCATCAATACAGCCTGCCCAAATTTCAGCTTCGAGCGGACGCTTGACCGTTTCAGCCAATTCCTCGCGCGCGACAATCCGAGCTGCACCGAGTGATTTCAGATAATCAGCAGTTTCTGGTCTGCCGGTTACGCAAGCCACTTGATAACCTAAATTGGCCAAAATGGCGGTCGCAACTGAACCGACGCCGCCAGCAGCGCCAGTGACCAACACTTCGCCTTTGGCGGGCGCAAGGCCATGATTTTCAAGCGCCATAACAGCAAGCATTGAGGTAAGACCAGCCGTGCCAACGGCCATCGCTTGGCGCGTTGTCAAACCGTTTGGCAGTGGCACCAGCCAATCGGCTTTCACACACGCTTTTTCCGCATAACCGCCCCAATGGGCCTCGCCTACGCGCCAACCGGTGAGAACCACTTTATCGCCAGTTTGGTAACGGGCGTCGGCACTGGATTCAACCGTTCCGGCAAAATCAATACCGGGCACATGCGGGTAGTTTCGCACCAGACCGCCGCCCGGGCCAATGCACAAACCATCTTTGTAGTTGACCGTTGAATACTCCACCGCAACCGTCACATCGCCAGCTGGCAAACGGCTGTCGTCGAGTGTTTGTACGGATGCAACCGGTGCGGCATCGCCCTCTTTTTCGACCAGTAAAGCGCGAAATGACATCAATTTAACCTATGTAAGGTGCGAGCAATGTGGCGACTTCGGGCCAGCCATCCCACAGCATTTTGGCTGAAATATAAACCAAAAACACCAAACCCAGCCATGAAAGCCAAGCATATTTCACCATGAAACGCATGATAATGGTTGCGAAAAACGCCATAAACACAATCGCCAAACCAAGGCCGAATATCAACAAAGTCGTATTATCCCGCGCGATACCGGCAACGGCGAGCACATTGTCAATTGACATAGAAACATCGGCAATCGTGATAGTGACCAATGCTTTCCACAGCGTGTTGCCTTCTTTGGCGCCGGTTTCATCGGGGCCAACTGTGCCATCAACGCCTTTGGACAAATGGTCTTTAATGTCGCCATAAAAGCGCCAGCATACCCAAACCAGCAACAGGCCGCCGGCAAACAAAAGGCCGGGCACACCGAGAAGAAACGTTGCGATGATCGCAAAAAAGATACGAAGCCCGGCAGCTAGAGCCATACCAAGAAAAATGGCGCGCTGCCGGTCTGCCGGTGCAAGCCCTGCTGCAGCCATACCAATGACGAGAGCATTATCTCCTGAAAGCACAATATCGGCAAAGATGATTTGTAAAAGCGGCCAGATGGTATCGAGCATAGTTTTAACCTTAGCAGAGAGAGAGTTGGCTTCCAATATGCTGAAGAGTTAACGTTGACCAGCCCAATTTCAATCTGATCATTACTCCAATCGTGAAGGAAACCCGTCTGCACGCAAATTAGTTTGCAAAACATCTTCCAGCAGTTTGACAATTTGGGTCGATTGGGCCGCGCCGCCATAGGCCGCTTTTCCGCGCATGAATGTTTGCTGTGTTAATCCTGCCAAATCCAGCGGCACGCCGAACTCGCGGCCAAAACCCATCGCAAAGCCCAAATCTTTCAGCGCCAAATCCATGCTGAAGGCAATATCATAGGAGCCATTCAAAATCAGCTGGCCTTCAGTTTCATGCACAAACGACGTGCCGCTGGAGGCCGTGATTGCCTCCCATGATTTGGCCAAATCCAGCCCGCCGCGTTTGGCAAGCATCAAGGCCTCGCCATCAGCCACCAAATGAATGAATGCCAGCATATTGGTGATGACTTTGATGACAGCCGCTGAACCAAGCGGCCCCATGTGCAAAATTTTATTCCCCATCGCTTGCAAGGCCGCATGGTGCTTGTCAAACAAATCCAAATCGCCGCCTGCCAGCACCGTGATTTTGCCTTGAGCCGCCAAATGCACACCGCCAGTAACAGGGGATTCCATCAGGCGCACATTGTGCGCTGCTGCAACCGCCCCCAGCCGCAGAATGTCATCACGGCCAAGGGTGGACATTTCAATCCAATCCATGCCCGGCGAATCTTTGGAAGAATTGGCCGTTTCCAGCATTTTGTGCAGCACCATTTCAGAAACGGCTGGTGACGGCAGGCAGGTAAAAACAGCATCGGATTGGGAAGCAACTTCCTGCGGGGTGGCGACAAATGTTGCCCCCATTGCCACGTGGCGCTCGCCCAATGTCGGGTCGATGTCAGTGACACAGACTGAAAACCCCTCGCGAAGCAAACTTGCCGCCAAATGCCCACCTAAATTTCCCAGACCGATAAAACCGTAACGCATAATCAGCCCTCAAAGTGGATACGGAACGATGCGCGAATGGCAGCATCGGTTGCTGGATCAATTTGCATGGTTGCATTTTTCAAAATCAGGTTTTTGCGCTCGATGGCCTTTTCAATCAAATCTGGTCGCCCGCGTTCAATCCATTCTTTAGGGCTCGAACGGTTGGCAACCACTGGGTAAATATACTCAGTTTGCATCACTGAAAGCGTTTGTGCGTGACCAAGATAATGCCCTGCTCCGCCAAGACACACTTCCTTCATCGCATCAATCGACACATTGTCTTCGGTCACATCAATGCCGCGCACACAGCGCAGCACTTGGCCAAGCATATCATCACCAAGAACAAGGCTTTCGAGACAAAAGCCCATCAGCGAAGCGTGCATGCCAACAGATTCGTAAACCATGTTGAGGCCCGAAAGGCCAGCCAGAACGTTGGAAATACCCTGCTCCCAACCGGCCTGCATATCCGGCATTTTGCTATCAGCAATGCCGGCAGCAGCGCCGCCCGGCAAATTGTAAAAACGATGCATCTGCGCGCAGCCCGCTGTCAGCAAGGCCTGCTCGCCGGAACCACCGGACATCGCACCCGTGCGCAAATCTGATACAAACGGCCAAGTGCCAAAAATGGCAGGATGGCCGGGTTTCATTGCGTTCACATAGACAACGCCGGCCAAACATTCGGCGACAGCCTGCACAATCGCGGTTGCCAATGGCGCAGGCGCGGTTGCACCGGCTTGGCCAGCAGACAATAGCAAAACCGGCATGCCTCCGCGAATACAAGTTTCCATAGCCATGCAGCTTTCTTCAGCAAATTTCATGGGTGGCACGACGAAGCAATTTGAATTCGACACAAACGGCCGCGCACGCCATTTGTCTTCACCACCGGCAATCATGTGCAGCAGGTCAAAGCATGGCTCAACATGCGATGGGTCTGAAAACGATGTGCCAACATGCTTTGTTGTGCCTGAGCAACACGCGTAAATCGTATTCAAATCCATCTCAAGATTATCGAGAATATCGCGGCACACCATAGCGCGTTGAAAGAAATGCACATTGTCCAGATGATGCGTCAGGGTTGAGGCCTGATACAGATCTTTGACTTCAGAATTGCGGTATTCACGCTTTTCAACGTCCACAATATGCACAGCAGCGCCTGCGGTGCCAAAATGCACATTACTGCCTGATAGTTTCAAATCATGCTTTTCATCGCGGCCAAACAAAGTGATGTCGCGTGCAGCCAGCGCCAGCATGTCTTCAACCAAAGCGCGCGGAAAACGCAGCCGCCCATCATCACCTAAAATCGCACCGGCCTTAGTCATAATTTCGACACCCGATTGAGGCGCATTGGCAAGGCCGATAACTTCGAGGGCATCAAGTGCTGCCGCATGGATACGAAGCACACTTTCATGTTTCAATGGTGAATATGTGCCGCCCGGCATACCAGCCCTGACAGGACGCATGGCTTGCGACAACGGCGCAGCCCGCAAGGCCACCCGTGATGCCCGTCCACCGGACCGTGCAGCGGAACGCCGGGTGCCACAATCAGGGGAGTCTATGCCAGTTTCCGGGGCAATATCCATCAATTCATCCATGGTGCAAACTCCTCGCGCAATGCCCTAAACTATCGTGCTGAGCCCCCGCATTGCTGCATTGAAATATGTAGTTTATTGATCGATTTATTCGATTAGCAGCATCATAGCCAAATGAACGCAGAAGCCATATCCACCTTTCTCGACCTCATGGAAACCCGCAGCTTTAACCGCACTGCCGAGCGATTGGGGCTTACACAGTCAACTGTTTCAGCGCGTATTTTGGCGTTGGAAACGGGTCTTAAAGCCAAATTATTTACCCGCAGCCGTTCTGGCACGGTGCCTACCGCTGCGGGGTTGCGCTTTCAAGATTTTGCGGAAACCATGAACCGCCAATGGAATGCCGCCAAGCGTGCTACTCAGATTGGTGCAAACTCAACCTTTGCGATGCGAATCGGCATTCAAACCGATCTGGCCGCCAGCCATATTGGAGAATGGGTCAGCCAAATCAGGCAAGAGTTTCCTGATGCAGCCCTCAATATTGAACTCGATTATTCCAGCCAAATGTGCCGCGATATATTGGCCGGCGATATGGATTGCGCCATTTTATTCACACCGCGCTATGCATTGGACCTGCATTTCGAGTTGATCGGCACCAGCCGGTATCGATTGGTCTCATCATACTGCAAAGAGCTTTCCGGCCTTGCTGCCGACCGGTTTTACAATGCCAATTACGCGCCGGTGTTTGCGCGCTCACAAGCAGATGCTTTACCTGAAAATATGGTTGGCCCGGTAACCATCGGCCAAAACATTGCCGTCTGCGGCTTGCTCCAAACGCTGGGCGGTGCGGCTTATGTGCTGGCACAATCTGCTGGCGAACTCGTTGCTTCTGGTTCTTTTGCGTTCGTTATCGATGCGCCCGAAATCGAGCAGCCAGTTTATTTTTGCACCCATATCCGCAACCGCCCTGCAAGGCTGCAACGCCGTATTGCCGCATTGGCCAAAGAAAGATTCCACAAAAGCAATTGATGTTAGAGGCTTGCAAGACACGATAAAACTCGCTCCAAAGGCGGATCTATTTACCAACGGATCTATCCGATGCCGCTTTCGATTTCTAAAGATGTTTTTATCACCTGCGCCATCACCGGTTCCGGCGCAACGCAGGACCGCTCGCCCCATGTGCCGCGCTCGCCCAAACAGATCGCAGACGCTGCAATTGAGGCCGCCAAGGCCGGGGCCGCCATTGTCCACTGCCATGTGCGCGACCCTGAAACCGGCAAGCCGCGCCGCGATGTTAGCCTCTACCGCGAGGTGACCGAGCGCATCCGCGAGGCAAACGTTGATGTGGTGCTCAACCTTACCGCCGGCATGGGCGGCGATATAGTGTTTGGCGGGCCGGACACGCCGCTGCCTTTGGTTGCCGGAACCGACATGGGCAGCGCCGCCAATCGCATGGAACATATCGCGCAATGCCTGCCCGAAATATGCACGCTCGATTGCGGCACCATGAATTTTGCAGAAGCTGATTATGTGATGACAAATACGCCCGGCATGCTGCGCGCCATGGGCACCATGATGACCAAGCTGGGTGTGAAGCCCGAAATCGAAGCCTTCGACACTGGCCATTTGTGGTTCGCAAAACAACTGGTTGCAGAAGGTGTTTTGGAACCTGATGCCCTCGTTCAACTCTGTATGGGTGTGCCGTGGGGCGCGCCCGATGATTTGAACACCTTTATGGCGATGGTGAACAACGTGCCTTCAACATGGACATGGAGCGCGTTCGCCCTTGGCCGCCACCAAATGCCATATGTCGCCGCCGCAGTTCTGGCAGGCGGCAATGTGCGTGTTGGCCTCGAAGATAATCTCTGGCTCGGCAAAGGCCAATTGGCCACCAATGCCCAGCTGGTTGAACGCGCCGTGACGATCATTGAGAAATTGGGCGCAAGGGTGATCGGGCCGGATGAAGTGCGGGCGAAGTTACGGTTGGTGAAAAGGGCTCCATTATGAAAACCGCAGCAATTCTCGGCGGGGGCGTTATCGGTGCAGCATGGGTGGCCCGCCTCATTGAAAACGGAATCGACTGCGTGGTGTTTGACCCTGCACCCGATGCGACGACCAAACTGCAAGACGTGTTGGAAAACGCTGACCGCGCCTATGCCAAACTCACCATGGCGCAGCGCGGGCGCAAAGGCGCGTTCAAGTTCGCGGGTTCTGTGGCCGACGCCTGCCGCGATGTGGATTTGATCATTGAAGCCGTGCCGGAGCGTATCGACATCAAGCTCAAAGTCTTTGCCGAAGCCGAAACCACGGCGCGCCGCGACACGATCATCGCCTCATCAACATCCGGCTTTTTGCCGACAGATTTGCAAGCCGGCATGCAACATCCTGAGCGTCTGCTGGTCGCCCATCCGTTCAACCCGGTCTATCTTTTACCGGTGATTGAGATTGTCGGCGGCAAACAAACTTCCCCGGAAGTCATTGCAAAATGCATGCACTTTTACCCCACTATCGGCATGAAGCCGGTTCATATCAAAAAAGAAATCGAAGCTTTTGTTGCCGACCGCTTGCTCGAAACCCTATGGCGTGAAGCGCTATGGTTGGTCAAAGACGGCATTTGCACCACCGAAGAACTCGACGATATTATGCGTTATGGTTTCGGTTTGCGCTGGGCGCAAATGGGGCTGTTTGAAACCTACCGCACAGCGGGCGGCGATGCTGGGATGCGGCACTTCATGGCGCAGTTCGGACCGTGCCTCACTTGGCCATGGAGCCATTTGACCGATGTTCCTGAGTTCAACGATGAGCTGGTCGATTTGATCGCTGGACAATCTGACGCCCAATCCGGCCATATGACCATT